>CALXBW010000021.1 GCA_944386645.1 uncultured Clostridia bacterium
TTTAAATTAAGAAGATCTATTTCAAATGATATTGAGCCAGTATTACTAATTGATGAAGATGACCCAAGTGGATTTTTAGAAAGTATTTCACAATATGGCGAAGTTGTATATGCCAGATAGAGGATAGAGAAGAGGAATTTTTTGATGAATTTCCAGAAGTGTTAGAAATAGTTGGAACGAATTTTTTACCAGAAATGATTAAGACAGCTAATAAAAATTAAAAAAAGCTAAAATGAGTATCAAAAACAGATGATAGAAGATTCGTATAAAGAGTTAGAATTAGAAAAGACAAGTATAATAGAAAAATTACAAGAAATTTTACAAAAAGAAGAACAAGAAATTTCAAAAGAAAAAATAATAAAATTAAAAACTGCAATGGTATATTTTGATGAGGTTATCTCTGCTGAAGTGCCTAATAGATATATTTTAGAAAACATAATTGATAATATATGGATTTATAGCGATAAAACCGTAAAATGTGATTTAAAAGTAGATATTGAAAAATTAATATAACTATCCCCAATTTAGAGACTATACCCCCGTATAATCCTAATGTTAGAAACAATTGGCGAAATTTAGATATATCAATGGTTTGAAGAAGATTAAATAATTATAGATATTCTGTACATTTGTATAATTATCAATATTAAAGTAAAATTAATATTGAAAGGTGGTATGAATTATGAAATTAAAAAATGAATATATTGATGAAAGAACAGGAATAACTTATACGCTAAAGGGAGATTATTACTTTCCTAATTTATCAATACCAATAGATACAAACTATGCAATAGGAAAATATGGAAAAGCACATTTAAGATATATTGAAAAACACAATATTCCATTATGCACTGAATTAAGACTAGGTGGAAAGCTAAATACCTATTTACATTCAATAGACGAACAATGTAATTCTCTTTTAGAAAGTATAATAACAAAACTAGCTAAAGAGGAAAATGTTACAGAAGAGTTAAAAGCTAATCATCAGTTAGAATGGGTTGCGAGAATGAATAATATTAAAAATAGAGCCGAAGAAATCGTATATAATGATATTGTATATGTTTAAAAATAAAAATTGAATATAAAACAAATATTTAACCTTATATTAAATGCAAAGAGCATTGATATAGGGTTTATTTTTTATTAACTGAATGAAATATATTCTTCAGCAAGTAAAGTAGGTTAAAAACAAATGAGAACTGGAAACTATATTATATAATCATTTAGTAGAGGTAAAATTTATAATTGAAAATTGGAGGTAGTTATGAAGTTTATAGATAGTAAGCATAGAGAATTTTTTAATGACAAATATAAAGAATTGCAGAGGTTAGGAAAGATAGACGTATATTACAAATCAATAGTTTATATTTTAGGAATATGTGAAGTAACAAGAAATAATTTTGATAAAATATTTGATCTAAAAAAAGGAGAGATAAATATTAACTCAATAAACGGAGCATATCAAACAAGTACAAGTGAAAAAGTAACACGAATGGCATTTAGTTTATGGAATAGATGTAATTATGATAGCGAAGAAGATATTGAAGATGAAAGGGTTTCATTAAAATATAATCCAAGTGAAATTTTTAGCTGTAGTTATGCTCCATATTTTTATGAGGGAATAAAAATAAGATACCCAGAATACACAAAAGAACAAAATATAAATTATGATAGAGGACGTTAAAATTTATATCAAAGAGCTGTATCGTTAAAAATATACTAATAGATTTATCTATTAGTGTAGCGAGCATAGGTTTTGTGTCGCACACAAAACCGACAACATTCGTTGAAAGGGGTTTTGCACCCCTATAACCCCATCTAAAAAATGAAAGGAAGTGAATTATTTTGAAACAAAAAACAGTAGAAATTCATATAAGAGTTAGTGAAAATGAAAAGAAAAAATTACAGAAAAATGCTAAAAAAAGTGCTTTGAGTTTATCATCATATTTAAGAAAAGTCGGACTAAAAAAGGAAATACATCCTATACCAGATAAAAAATTTTATAAAATTTATATAGACATTTGTACACTAAAAACTAATATTTATAAATTGGAAAAAGATAAAATAATAGAAAATTTAGAGCAAATATTAAAGAAATTTTTAGACATTTACTATTCAAAAAGTAATGGAGATGATGATAATGGCGACAACAAAAATATGGGCAATTAAAGATAGTTTATTACGAGTAGTTAACTATGCAAGTAACCCAGAAAAAACAAGTATTGAAGATTTAAAACAAGTATTATTGTATGCAGAAAATGAAGATAAAACTACTGATAAAAACGAAAAAATGATGTATGTAACAGGAGTAAATTGTAACAGAGAAACAGCATTTGAAGAAATGAGCTATACTCAAAAAAAGTATGATAAATGTGGTGGAAATGTAGCATATCATGCATATCAGAGTTTTAAAACTGGTGAAATATCTCCAGAATTAGCACATAAAATAGGAGTGGAATTAGCACAGAAAATGTGGGCAGAATACCAAGTAATTGTAGCAACACATTTGGATACTGGAACTTACCATAATCACTTTGTAGTATGTTCTGTTAATATGTTTACAGGTAAAAAATTTAATTGTAATAAAAGAGCATATTATCGTTTTAGAGGTTTATCAGATGAAATATGTGCAAGAAATAATTTAACTGTTATTAAAAATCCGAAAGGTAGAACACCAAGAAATATATATTTTGCTGAAAAAAGAGGAGAGCCAACAAGATATAATATAATGAGAAACGCATTAGATGAGGCAATGGATTGTTCCTTGACTTATGAACAATTTAAAAAGTATATGTATAAAAAGGGATATATTATAAATGATGATCCAAACAGAAAATATACAACAATTCGTTCTATAAATGATAAAAGAGCAACAAGGTTGTATCAATTAGGAGAACAATATACAGTTCAAAATATAAAAGATAGAGTTTATAATAATCCATCTTACAAACAAAGAGGATATTATGATTTTATAAAAAAGAAAAAGCCTATAAAATATAAAAAAGGTTATTATAAAGGGAATTTCAACAATATGAGTAAAATCACAGGAATTGAAGTTCTTTTTTTATTATTTTTTTACTTGTTAGGATATAGACCAAGAGAAAATAAGCAACAAAAACATAAGCCATTATCTCCAGAAATGAAAGAGGCAGTTAGAAAATTAGATAGGTATTCAAATCAAATTAGACTTGTTGCAACTGAAAAACTAAAAACAATAGAAGATGTAAAAGAATATATTTCCAGAACAGAAAAAAATATTGAAGAAGTTGTAGAAGTGAGACAAAAATACAGAAATAAATTGAGAAATTGCAAAGATGAAAAGCAAATAGCAGAATATAAATTAAAAAGAGATGATTGCACAAATTTACTAACAAGATATAGAAAATATCTAAAAACAGCTAATCAAATTATAACAGATATACCAGAAATAAAAGAAAAAATTAAAATAGAGCAACAGATGAGAAAAGAAGAACTAAGTTCAGAAAAGAGTAAAAAGAAAAATAGATATAGAGAGGAGAGATAAAGTTGAGTGAAAAAATGGTAAGTATAAATGACTTATATGAGTTTAAAGACAATCCATATAAAGTAAAAGATAATGAAGAAATGGCAGATTTAGTTGAAAGTATTAAAAAGTACGGAATTATAGAACCATTAATTGTAAGAAAAAGAGATGAAGGAGGTTATGAAATTATAAGTGGTCATAGAAGAAAATACGCGTGCGAAAAGGCAGGAATAAAACAAATTCCTGTCTTAATTCGTGATATGAATAAAGAACTAGCAACAATAACAGTAGTTGATAGTAATTTACAAAGACAAGATATATTGCCTAGCGAGAAGGCATTTGCTTTTAAAATGAAATTAGATGCAGAAAAACATCAAGGAAAAACTTCTGGACAAGATGTCCAAAAGTGTACACGAGATAATATTTCGGAGGATATGAGTGGCAGGCAAGCTCAGAGATATATAAGACTAACTGAACTTATACCAGAATTATTGCAATTAGTTGATAATAATAAAATGGCAATATCTCCAGCAGTAGAAATATCTTATTTAAAAAAGAAAGAACAAGAAGATTTATTTGAAACTATTGAAAGTGAAGATTGCACACCATCACTATCACAGGCTATGAGAATGAGAGAATTAAGTAAAAACGAAAAATTAGATATGGACACAATATTTAGCTTAATGACAGAGCAGAAACCTAATCAAAAAGAACAAATAAAATTTAAAGTAGAGAAATTACAAGATTATTTTCCAAAAGGCTATACCACAAAACAGATGCAAGATACTATTGAAAAATTATTAAAACAATATATGCAAAGGTGGAAAAATAGAAATTTAGGAAGATAATATAAAAGACTTAGGTGATAAATAATTTTTATTATTCATCATCTAAGTCCTTAAATACCTCTGCGTGAAAGAAATCTTCAAGTTGTATATTTAAGCCTAAGCATATTCTTAATATAGTTAATAAAGTGGGAGTTTTGCTAGTTCCGTCAATTAAATTGTTAATTGTTGATTGTCGAACACCAGCCAAAGTAGCAAGTTTATTTATACTAATATCTTTTTGTTTGCATAATTCTAATATTCGTTGTTTCACAGCTTCTTGTAAGTCCATAGCTAATTTCCTCCTTTTGAATTAGTATAACAAAATTGAAAAAATAATATTACCTATATATAGTTGATTTTATGCAAGAAAAATATTATTATAACTATAAATAGTTAGTTGAGGAGGAAAAAGTATGGAAGAAATGTTTGAAAACACAATATTAGATGAATTGTATGAAATAAGAGAAGGGAAAGTCGAAAACAGTTATTTAGAAAAATACGGAGAATCAAAAGTTGAAAAAAGAGCAAATGAGGCAGAAAATGAATTAGTAGAGTTTATGAAAAAATTTATAAAAGAAGAAAAAAATATGCAAGAGTTCTTTGATAAAGTAAATAATTATGAACTAGCAACAATGAGTGCAATTTGTTTTTGGTATAAAGCATATTATAAGATAGGTTTTATAGATGGAATATCTTTAAAAAGAGAAATAAAAGAAGAAAGAATAGAAAATATAAATTCAAATGATAGTATTTTTAATCAAAATCTTAATGAAATAACTGATTATTTTGAAGAAAAGAAATATAAAAGTTTAAAAGTAAATAAGGAATATAAAAAAATATCAACAGAAATAGAAAAAATAAAAACAAAATTTCCTAAAATAAGAGATTTTATTGAAGATGATGAAATTACAGAATTTACACAAGAAGAATCAAAAGCACTTTTAAAAATAATAAGATTAAATGATGATAGAGCTATGTATGAGGAAAATGAAATGTTTAAAATAGGCTTAAAAGAAGGAAAAGCATTGTAGGATGATATAATTTTCAACAAATTTAGGTTAAATATTACCAAAAGCTATTTACATAATTTACATAAAGTGTTAAAATATAGTAGTAGATTAACAATGTAAAAATAAAATTCAATATTTTAAGGAAGGAAAATATAAATGAATTTAAAAGAAAAAACAGTTATCATAACAGGTGGTGCTAAAGGAATTGGTAAAGCTATTGCATTTGAATTATTAAAGGAAAAATGCAAAGTAATTATCTTAGATATTGATAAAATAGAGGGAAGAAAATTACAAAATGACTTAAATGATATGATTGAATTTATTAATATTGATATCTCAAAAGAAGAACAAGTGAAAGAAGCTTGTGATTATATAATAAGTAAGTACAAAAAAATAGATATATTAATTAATAATGCAGCTAAACAGACTGAAAATGAATTCTTTAAAATGTCAGTAAGAGAATTTAGAGAGATAATTGACACTAATTTAATAGGGACTTTTATATGTAGCAATATATTTGGAAAAAGTATGAGAAAAGGAAGTAAAATTATAAATATGCTTTCAGTACACTATAATAAGCCAAGAAAAAATAAGTACCACTATGATGCATCAAAAGCAGGAATTGCAATGCTGACACAAGAAATGGCACTAGAATTATCAGATAAAGTAATAACTGTTAATGGAATTTCTTATGGTGCTTGTGATACACCTATGAACTCTAATTGGATAAACGATAATGAACTGGTAAATAAAACATTAAATAAAATACCTTTGAAATGGATAGCAAAACCAGAAGAAATAGCAAGGTTTACTAAAATAGTTTTACAAGAATTTAGTGACTATGCAACAGGGAGTATATTCAATATAGATGGAGGAAGGAGTTTGAACTAATTGGAATATTGGGATGTTTTGGATGAAAATATGAATAAAACTGGAAGGATTATTAATTATAAAGAAAAATTAAAAATAGGAGAATATCATCTGTCAATACATTTATGGATAGAGAATACAGATAAAAGATATCTTATACAGAAAAGAGCAAAAACAATGAAAGTATTTCCTGACATGTGGTCTATTGTTACAGGAGGAGTTAAGGCAGGAGAAAGTGGAATGGATGCAGTAATAAGAGAAGCTAAAGAAGAAATAGGATTAGATTTAAAAAAAGATTATTTAGATAAATTGGGAATAGTAAAGAGAAAGTATGATTTTGTTGAAATATGGAAGGCAACTCATAATATTAATTTAAACAAATTGCTATTACAGGAAAGTGAAGTAAGTGAAGTGAAATTATTTTCAAAGTCTGAAATAAAGTGTATGATAAAAAATGGATTAATAGCCCATAGTATAATAGATGAATTTGATAAATATATTTGGTAAAGTTGGAGGAAAAATGGAAATAACAGAATTGACAAAAGAAGATATAAAAACAATTCTAAGAACAAATCAATATATTATTAAAAATATAAATTTTCAAAATAATTCAATTAATGGCTCTACAATAAAAAATAAAATAAAGTATTTTTTTAAAATCATGTCATCAGAAAGATGTAAACAAGAAATAAAAGGTTATTTAAGTATTAAAGAAGAGTATCCTGTACCTAAATTAGTAGAATATATAGAATACACTGATATAGGTATATTGATATATGAATATGTTGATGCAATAAAAAATAATCAAGGATTATTACATGATTTTATTTTAAATTGTGAAGAAAATTACAAATATAATTTAAGGGTTGTAAATAATATATTTCAATATTATGAAAAATCTTTAAAAAAAATATGTAAAGTAAATTCGTTTCCTATGGAGGAATTTTACAAAAAAAGAATAAATACGCGATTACTAAAATGGTATAAAGATTGGGAAATAAATGAATATAAAATCATTATAAATGGAACCATTGTTATAAATTTAAAAGAAATAATAAGAACTCTTAAAAATTATTTTGAGAAAGTAAAGATGTATGATGCTTTTTTATCACAAGGGGATCCTAATACTGTTAATATAGGCATAAAACCAATATTTATGGATTTGACAACAGCAGGTTATAATTATATAGGAGCAGAGATAGCTGCATTTATATGGTCAGAGTTAATTGCAGATGCATATTTTTGTCCAAAATATCATGCTAAATCTTATAAAGACCATGAAAAGATTTTGCATATATATGATAATTATAAACCTAATTTGAAGTATTCAATAAACAGAGATAAGAAAACAATACAAATAGATGGTAATTTAAAAATAAGTAAAATTAGAAAGGAAATTTTAAATGAGTATTTAAAGATTTTTATTAAAAATAATATTGTTGTAGGAGATGAACTAAAATATTATATAGTAATGAGAATACTATGTATTTTTAACATAAGAGAAATGGAAGAAATAGATACCATATATTCTCTTTTTTGTGTGGGTATGTTCTTAAAATTAGAGGGCAAAGAAAAAAACATATTAAGTAATATGGAATTAATGTTAAAAGATTATTCGGAGGATGTGAAAATAGAAAATGGAAAGTCAGTTTAAAGATTATAAAACTTTTTTTGACTTAGGTATAAATGATGAAGAAGATTCAGAAAAAATATTTGCTACATTATTTTGTATAATGGGTGGAGCACATAAAAAAAGAAGTGATAACAATAAGATGATATTGAAATACTTAAGGGGAGAAAATTTAACTGAAGAAGAAAAAAGAAAATGTGCAGATATATTAAGTGGAAAAATTTATAAAGATATAAAATCCGAATATGAGCATTGTCAGTTATGTTCTGATAATTTTGTAAGAGATGTATTAGAGAATCTTTCAAGTAAATATAAACATTGGGAAATATGTTGTCCGACCCATCCATATACTCCAGCAGGACTAATGATATATTTAAAAAATAGAAAAAATAGTAAAATTGAAAACATACAAGATTTAAATGAAGAACAATTTAAAGAAATACAGTTAATAATAACTGAAATATATGAAAAATTAAATAACAGATTAGGCAATATTAACATTGTAGGAATAAATGTATTATTTAATCAAATATCAAAATCACAATTATGTATACACGGACATATGGAATTTATGATAAAAGATGTTCAAAATCAAAAATTAGGTTGTACTTTAAAGGAGAAAAGACCAAAAGATTTAATGACATATAAGTTAAATGAACAAATTGGTGATAGAGATGGATTGTTAAAGACACAAGAAGGTATAAGAATTGATTTAAGTAAAATTAGTATAATTGAAGCATTACAAATAGTTAGAGATTATGAAAAAAATATAGAGAAGGTAATTACATATGGAGAAAAATTAAGAGAAAGCGGAATATTAAAAGAGCCCATAGATGAAATATTATTAAGATATTTGAGTCCAGCACCACAAAATTATATATATTTAACTTATTATAGGGATAAAATGTTTCTTTCTTGTGTACCAGAGTTAATTTTAGAAAGAGCAGACATCCATAAAATAGATGAAAATGATGAATGTGAATTATATTCATTAAAAATAAATCAAAATGCTGTATACACAAAAGATATGCTATTAAATCAAGAATCTCCAATAGTCAGACCAAGTATTAAAACTAAGAAAACAACAAAAGATGATCAAAACGTAAAAAGGTTAAGAAATACAATAGTAGATGTATTAGAAAGAGAGTAAAATGAGAAATTGTTTTGTTATTAACGAGAAGTTGAATAAAGGAAATTTAAGTGGAAAAAGAAGAAAACTTGATATAAAATCTGCTTTTTCTATAGAATGTGGTTTATTAGGAGAAGAATTTTTTTATAAAATATTAAACTCAAAAAAAATAGCAGAAAGATATTCTGGTGATTACATTGAATTTTGGAAAGAATATTATATAACGGTTAAGCAATATGTAGACTTAATAGATTTTTGTGGTATAATGGAGACTGATTCTGGAGAAATTATAGAAATATCAAAATATATACCAAAAGAGAAAATGATAGAAGGCACTCCAATTGGATGGGAAAAATTTTATGAGATATATTTAAAAATACTAAGAGAAATTAATTTATTAGTAACGCATTATAATGGTAAAGTCGGAATGGACACATCTATATGGAATTTTACTACAAATGGAGAGTTATTTGATTTAGATCCACCTAGATTGTTTAAGGGAAAAGAATCTGTTTTTTCAAATAAAAAAGATAAAGGACATTATGAGCGAACATTTTACAGAAATTTTACTGAAGAAGGAATGAAAACAAACTTATTAGCTACAATTTTATTAGGATTAAGCAAAGGAAATATTATAGTAAATAATAAAGATACTAATTATATTTCAAGACTATTAGAAGGATTAATAAATAGCTTTGATGAACAAGAAGTAATAAAGAGAAAATTATTTAGTAATAATAATCAATTTTATGATTTTGAAAATCATCCCATAAAGATTATTAGAGATTTCATTCAAAAAAATAAGGAGGAAAATAAAAGTATGAAAGAAGAAAGAAAACAAAAATTTATATTTGTAACAGGACCATCAGAATCTGGAAAAAGTGGAGCAGTTATACATATGACGAGAAAATTTCCAGGAGAGGTAAAACATTTAAAAATAAGAAATATATTTAGAGAAATGTATGAAAGAACAAACAAAGAAATGAGTTATGAAGATTGGTATCAAGAGCAAACAACAGAGAAATTTGAGGAGTTTTGGGACAATTATATTAGAACTGCTAAAGATTTAGGTGAAAGTGCAGATATAGTTGTTATGGATACATTATATGGAGTTGATGAAATAAAATTTTTGCATAGTAGATTAGGAAAAAATGTAGGTTTATTATATATAGATGCACCATTACAAGATAGAATTACAAGGGAATATACAAGATTGAGAACTGATTCCCCATATTCAGATAGAAAAGCTGATTTAACAGTTACAAGGGAACAAATTGAAGAGCAAACAAAAAGAAAAGATGAAAAAAAGAGAATGGCAGGAGCATTTGATTTAAAAAGATTGGCAATAAATGAAAACGGAAAATTAGAGATAAATGATAATGCACTAGTTCATTTTGCAGATGTTATTAATAATGATGGTACTTTAGAGGAATTTGAAGACAAACTTGATAAGTTCATTAATAAAGAATTACAAATAATAAGAAGAGAGAGAGAAGATGAGGGAAGATAAAAAATATATTTTTATAACTGGAAAGTCTGAGTCTGGAAAAAGTATGATTTCTGAATATATCTCAAAAAAATATAAAGGAGCAATACATATAAAAATGCGAGATATAATAAAAGAAATGTATAAAGAATATGATACAAAATTATCATATGAAGAATGGCAAGAAGAATTAGAAAACAAACAAAGAGAATTTTTTTGGAAAACATATATAAATATGGCTAATAAGATTGCAAAAGAACATAACATAATTGTTATGGATACTTTGCGAAAAAAAGAAACATTAGAAGTAATTAATAAGCTAGCTGGCAACAATAATATAATGCTACTATATATTGATGCTAAGTTTGAATATAGAGTAAATAGAGAGTATAAAAGATTAAATAAAGAAGATAATATTAGCTATGAGCAAATTAAATTAAATACATTAAAAAAAGATAAGGAAAAGGAACAATATGGCTTAATTCAAATTCTAAATTATCTAAAAGAAGATAAAATGAAACATGGTTATATTATATATAATAATGGAACAATAGAAGACTTTAAAAAGAATATTGATGATAAAATAAAAATATTTTTAGGAGATTAATTAGGAGATTAATATGTTTAATATTATAGAAATTGATGAATTAAATGTATGTGATTCATATAAAGATAATATTATGAAATTTTATAAAGAAATAAAAAATATATTACAAGATAATTTAATGTTATTTATGGTAACTGGAAGTGTAGGTATAGGAAAAATACATGAAGGGTGGAGTGATATAGATATATTAATAGTAACTAAATCTTATATAATTGATGATATAAGAAAAATTCAAGAAGTAATAAGCAAGTTATCTAATATAAAAATAGGGACAACCATTTATTCGCAGAAAGAATTTGAGAATAATATGATTGATGGTAAAACTATGTATTCATTATTAAACTTGTATTCTAACAATTTACATTTGAATTATTATAATACAAAATTGAAAATACCAGAGATAACGTTGAATATGATGAAACAAAAACATTTAGCACTATTACCCGATTATGTACATAAATTAAAAAGATTAGTATATATAAATAAATATGACAAAAAAACGATAATCAAAACAATGAATCTAATTATGAAAATATATGTAGTACAGAGGAATGTTATTCCAAAAGAATACGAAGATGTATTCAACAAGTTTTCATATTTATATAATTTTAAAAAAATTGATATATCAAAAGAATTTGAGGACTATTTAAAAAAATTTATTGAATTTATTTCAAATAATAAATTACTGATAGAATAAAAAAATATATGAGAAAGAAGAATTATCAATATTTTTGTATCAACGTATAGTAACAATAAAAAAGTATATAAACTAGATATAGATTGAGATTTTCAAGCAGAGATATTAAGAAATTAGTATCTCTTTTTTTGTGTAGATAAAAAATAAGAAAATTTTAAAATTTGACTTAACGAATTGCATTTTTGTATACAAATAAGTGAAGTGGAAAATAATTTTTTGAAAAATTTTGAAAAAAAGTTGCACAAACTCTCATTTTTTTCCTTTATATAAATAGAGGGGTAAATTTTAGGTGCAGGTTATTATAAAAAAGAAATATACTATTAGCACATTGAACATTGAAAATTGAATAAATCCAATCATTAAATACATTCCTATTATATCTGAGCTACTTATAACAGGTACGCCAAGACCTTTTTCAAAGAGAGCGAGAAATGCTTAAGTTATAGATATTAGGATAGCTAACTAATATGGCGATGAAGAATAGTAGGTATAATGATACTCTCATCTAGTCACAGCCCGAGCGTGATAAAACCGTCTAAGGCAATGAAGATGACTCTATTAAAAAGTAGAGAGGTGTAGCCTGTGGAACTGATTAGCTATCAGTCGTTTAATGATTATCAAAACATAGTATTTATGCTATTTACATTCATTATTGCATATATATTAAATATTATTAGTTAGAGGAGCAAGTCGTTTATGAAAATAACAACAACAATTATTGAAAACCAAAGTTATTCGCAAATATTTGTCGATGAAGAAGAACTAAAAAATAAGGAAATAAAAAATGAAATAGAAGAACAGAAGAAAAAAGCAAATAAAGTAGCAATTTTCGTTTCTGGAAAGGAAGAAATGCTACAAATAATTAAAAAAAATATAATTTATACATTTGGAAATACTGAGAATAGTTTGATATAAGTATATAAATTATTTAAATCTTTCTTCAAAACTATTTAAGTATATCTAAATTTTGCAAAAAGGAGGATATAATGAGTTTTGTAGGAAATGAAAACAATTTAAAAATAGACAATAGAATGAACCTAATTACACCAAAGCATAATTACTATAAAAACCAAAACAAAACTATTACAGTATCAGCCTATGCAAGATTAAGTAGAGATGAAGATAGAGAAAACTATTCTAGCATTGAAGAACAAATCAATATTATTAAAGAATATGCTAAAGGTAGAGGTTGGTATATAGCAGATGAAAATGTGTATATTGATGATAATGTGTCTGGATATACTTTTGATAGACCAAAATTTGCTCAAATGTTAGAAAATGTAAGCGCAGGAAAAATAGATGTAGTAATAGCAAAAGACTTATCAAGAATAGGAAGAAATAATGGAAAAGTTCTTTGTTTAATTGAAGATTTTAAGAAAGCTGGTAAGAATTTAATACTTATATCAGAAATGGGAGGTGTATATGATGTACAAAATGACAGAGATGATACTATAGGAATTACAACATGGTTTAACGAAAGATATGTAAAAGATATATCAAGAAAAGTAAGAACTAATATGTTATCTAAACAAAAAGACGGTAGGTTAATTATGGGCAACTATTATGGATATGAAAAGGTATTTGAAAATGGAATACCTAAATTATATGTAGTAGAAGAACTAAGGGGAGTAATAGAATTAATTTTCAAGCTATATGTAGAACAAGGTTTAGGTAGAAAGAAAATAACGGATGTATTAAATAGTCAAAAGTATAATTATCCAACTCCTTCGGTTTATTATCAAAGAAAACACTTAGAAAGAGGTAGAATATATAAGCATAAAGTACAAGAGCTGTGGAGTACAGATATGGTAAAAAATATTTTAGAAAATGATGTATATTGTGGAAATCTAAGGGTGCATAAAAAACAAACAATAAGTATAAGAGGGAAAGCTGTTAAATTACCAGAGGAAGAGCATTTTATTTTTGAAAATCATCACGAAGCAATAATATCAAAAGAAATGTTTGAATTAGCACAAGAACTAAAGGTAGCTAGAATAAAATGCAAGAGTACTAAAACAAAAAGGAATTATTTATTTGGTGGAATGTGCACTTGTGGAGACTGTGGAGCAGGAGTAAGTGGAACTTTTATTAGGAGAAAGCAAGAAAAAGGATATGAGTGTACAGATTATAGAAGATATGGTTTAGCTAGATGTAAAATTCACGAAATTTCAGAAAAAGATATGATAATACATTTAAAAGAATATTTGAAACTCTTAAGAAAAAACTTTTACGAAGAAATAGAAAAAATTAAATTAAATAAAATTGAAAATAAAGCAAAAGTAAATAGAGGAAAATTAGAAAGACAATATAATATGTTGACAGAAGAATATAAATGTCTATTATCTCAAAAAATAAAAGATATAGCTCAAGCTACATCACAAGAACAAAAAGAAATGATAGAAAATGCCTATAAAGAATTAGAAAATGATAAGCAAAATCAGATTATAAGTTTAAAAGAAATATTGTCAAAAGAAGATGAAAAAATACTTCAAGATAGAAAAGAGAAAGTAGAAACAGCCATAGAAGTATTTGACCAAATAATAGATTCAAATGAGCCAAGTAAGTTCTTATTAAATTCTATTATAGATAAAATTATTATATATAGTGACAGAACGATAGAATTTAGATTGAAAGGAAATATTGAAAAGCTCATAAAAAATTAGTTTCTAACATTAGGATTTTACCCCCGTATGTACTACAGAGATGATAGCATTTGCAAAAGTGTATACATACTTTAAACGATTAAATACTGAATTATTGGGATTAAGTGTAGATAGTAATTCTTCACATTTAGCATGGGTATTTGATATTTATTGTAGAACTGGAATACGAATACCTTTTCCAATAATAGCAGATAGAAATGGAACAATAGCAAGAAAATATGGGATGATATCGAATGATGTAAGTAATACAGAGACTGTAAGAAATGTATATATAATAGATAATAATGGAATTATAAGGACAATATTAATATATCCAATGAATGTAGGAAGATTTATACCTGAAATTATTAGAATAGTTCAAGCTTTGCAAATGGCAGATTGTGAAAAAGCCGCAACACCGGCAAATTGGATTGTAAATCAACCAATTATTCAACCGATTCCAAGAACTTTTGAACAATTAGAAGAAAGAAACAATCAGATTCAAGAAAATAATAATGGAATGAGTTGGTATTTAAGCTTTAAAGAGCCATCAGATAAGTGTAAGGATAAGATAGATAAATGTAATGGAGATTAATTGTAATTATTAGTATCTAAATTTATATGCAAGAAAAATCTAATATTACTGCATAAAAAGTACATTAGATTTTTTCATAAATAATTACAAAATAGAATTGGTAATATACTATATTAATTGAATTTATAAGAAAAATATGTTAATATACATATATTATGTTTAGCATGATATATGTATATTTTGTTTTATGGAGGAAAATATGAATTTAGAATTTATAGATAATTATATAGATAAAAAATTAGAAGAAAATGATGAATATATAGTGTTTACTTTTTATGAATTGAGAGTAAAGTCAGATTTATCAAAAGAAGATACTTTTTTATTTTTGCACTTAGTTACTCAAAAACTTTTGAATTTAGGTTATTCAATATATATAACAAAGGAAAAGTATACTTATAAAGGAGAAGAGAAGATTGTTACAGATAATCAGTTATTAGTTGCTATAAAAGAAAATAATTAATGGAAGGTTAAAGATGAATAGATTTGAAAGAACAGAATTATTGATAGGAAGAAGCGGTTTAGAAAAATTAAATAAATCTAAAATTGCAGTTTTTGGAATAGGTGGAGTAGGTTCATATGTTGTTGAAGCATTAACAAGAGCTGGAATAGGAGAATTTATAATCATAGATAAGGATGATATAGATATTACAAATATAAATAGGCAAATTCATGCTATGAGTAGTACTGTAGGAAAAAACAAAGTAGAAGTAATGAAGCAGAGAATGCTAGATATTAATCCGAATATAAAGGTAGATGCAATTAAAGAAAATTTCCCAAATGAAAAAATAAATTTTTGCAATATAGGTGTAGATTATATTGTAGATGCAATTGATTCTATTAGTGCAAAGATTGAATTGATATTAAAGGCAAATGAATTAAATATACCAATAATATCTTCTATGGGAATGGGAAACAAGATTGATCCTACAAAAATAGAAGTTTCTGATATATATAAAACAAGTGTATGTCCTTTAGCAAAAATAGTAAGAAGAGAATTAAAAAAGAAAAATATAAAAAAATTAAAAGTTGTATATTCAAAAGAGGAGCCGATAAAAATAAATTCAGAGGATGGAAAAAGTAAAACTCTAGGGAGTATATCTTTTGTACCATCTGTTGCAGGATTAATAATGGCTTCAGAAGTAGTAAGAGATATATTAGGTAAAAAGGTGATATAAGTGGTATCTGAAGAATGCATAAAAATAGAAAAGAGTATTGTAAATACATATAAAAAAACAATATGGAGTAAATTTATAAAAGGAGTAAAAGAATTTGAACTAATAAAAGATGGTGACAAAATAGCTGTTTGTATATCTGGTGGCAAAGATTCAATGCTTATGGCAAAATGTTTGCAAGAATTAAAAAAACATAGAAAAATGAATTTTGAATTAGTATTTTTAGTAATGAACCCAGGATATAATGACTATAATATGGACAAAATAATAAATAACGCTAAATTATTAAATATACCAATAACAGTTTTTAAAACAAATATATTTGATGTGGTAGAAAAAGTAGAAGATAATCCATGTTATTTGTGTGCAAGAATGAGAAGAGGATATTTATATAAAGAAGCACAAAGACTAGGATGTAATAAGATAGCTTTAGGGCATCATTTTGATGATGTAATTGAAACAATATTATTAGGTATGTTTTATGGAGCACAATTTCAAACAATGATGCCAAAATTGCATAGTACATATCATGAGGGGATGGAATTAATAAGACCAATGTATTATGTTAAAGAAAAAGATATATTAAGATGGGTAAAAAGAAATAATTTAGATTTTATAAAATGTGCATGTAAATTTACAAAAAATTGTGATAATAGCAACTCAAAAAGATTAGAAATGAAAAAATTAATAAATGATTTGAGACAGGTATATGAGAACATTGACATAAATATTTTTAATAGTACAAAAAATGTAAATTTAAATACTGTAATATCATATAAAAAAGGAGAAAAAATATACAATTTTCTTGATAAATATGATGAAAAATGCTGAAAAAAGTGCTATAATATATATAAATACCAAATGGTATTTTTTATTTGGTTGTTCAACGATAAAAAAGGAGAGATGTGAAGTGCAAAATCAAAGTGAAGAAATAAGAGTTTATATACGAAAGGAGAGGGCATCCAATCCTTCGAGTATAAAATCTTTTCTTCGGTTCTCGCTAATTGTGATGACAGCTATTACTGGCTTATCATCACCGTTTGTGGCATACTCAGCATATCAAAATGATGTGCTTGGAGTAAAAACACAAATGGAAAAAGTTGTAGAATTGGCTACAACAGCAGAGAACAATTTGCAGTATAACGCGAAAGAAAAGAATAATGCTGTAGATATCAGTAGTGAAGAACTTCACTACATGAGGGAAAAGAAGAAAGAAATCGCCGAACAGAAAGTGGTGCCACAAGCTGCTAATCCAGTTAAGCAAGAAGAGGTACCGGCTGCGGCACAACAACCACCAGTTGAAAAACAGGAAAGTTCTAATTTGGTAATGTCTGATCCTTTCACAGGACAGACACATCCAATTTCTGTTGATGAATACCATATGGCATGTATGGTAACTGAAGCAGAAGGTGAAGGTACCGGCTATGAAAACAAATTGGAGATTGCAGAGGTCATCCGTAATCGAATGTTTAATAACAGGTATAAAAAACCTTCTCTTTGGGAATTGTTCAATGCTAAAGGTCAATTTGAGACTGTGAATGTTAACGGTAACGTTGAACGTTCTGGCAAGCGTTTTTATTGGGAAAATGTACCAATGGAAACTAGACAAGCAGTTTCAGACGCATTTTTTAATGGTTCTGCTGTTCTTCCATCCAATGCACTTGGTTGGAGAGGAAATGGAACTCGTAATGTAATAGTTTATGAGTAATTAATTGAGAACAACCAAATTTAGCCTAGCAATTGCTGGGCTTTTTTTTAACAAAAAAATAAAATAAAATTATAATATTTATATTTATGCACATAATAAAATTTATGGAGGTGCAATATGGATAGAAATCAAAAAATACATTGTCATGTTGAAAGTTGTTTATATAATGATATAGACACAAATAGATGCTCATTAGATGAAATAATAGTACAACCATGTGAAGGATGTTCTACAGGTGAAGCAGATGAATCTATGTGTGGGAGTTATGAGAGTTATAATGCAGATGAATAAAAGGAGTTATTAATATTTAAAAATAGAAATAATGACAAGTTATTTCTATTTTTAAGTATTGACATTATTTAATATTAGGAATAGAATGAAAGAGAATTTTTAAAGGAGGAGATAGTATATGGCATTAGTAACAACTAAAGAAATGTTTGAAAAATCAATGAAAGAACATTTTGCAATAGGTGCATTTAATGTGAATAATATGGAAATTATACAAGGTATTGTAAGAGCTGCAGCAAAAGAAAATTCACCAGTTATATTACAAGCATCTGGAAGTGCAATAAAATATGCTGGACATAATTATTTATTAAAATTAGTACAAGTTGCAGCAGAAGAAAATAGTAATATACCAATAGCATTACATTTAGATCATGGTGCTGATTTCGAAATTTGTAAAGAATGTATAGATGGTGGTTTTACATCTGTTATGATAGATGGTTCAAAATATGAATTTGAAGAAAATGTAGCATTAACAAAAAAAGTGGTAGATTATGCACATTCAAAAGGTGTTGTAGTAGAAGCTGAACTTGGAAAATTAGCCGGAATAGAAGATGAAGTACATGTGTCAGAAGATGATGCAATGTTCACAGATCCTAATCAAGCATATGAATTTGTACAAAGAACAGGATGTGATTCTTTAGCAATAGCAATAGGCACAAGTCATGGAGCATATAAGTTTAAAGGTGAGCCAAAATTAAGATTTGATATATTAGAAAAAGTTAAAGAAAAACTACCTAATACACCAATAGTACTACATGGCGCATCTACAGTAATACCTGAACTTGTAAATATGTGTAATGAATTTGGTGGAAACATTCCAGGAGCTAAGGGAGTACCTCATGAAATGTTAAAAGAAGCAGGACAAAGAGGTGTATCAAAAATTAATGTAGATACAGATTTGAGATTAGCAATGACAGCAAATATAAGAAAAGTATTTAAAGAAAATCCATCTGAATTTGATCCAAGAAAATATTTAGGGCCAGCAAGAGATTGTATAGAAGAAGTTGTAAGAAATAAAATAAAAAATGTATTTGGTTCAAGCAATAAAGCATAGTATATAATATTAAATAAAAAGGAGAATGTAAAAATGAAAAAAGATATTTTAAAGAAAAGTTTAATAGTTTTAATAATGTTAATTTCGGTAGTAGTATTATCAGGATGTGGAAATAATAATGGGGAAAATAATACAAATAATGAAAATAATAGTACTACAACAGATGATTTAAGTAGTTTACCAGTATATAATATGGAGACTGTAGAGAATTATACAGAATATAAAGACGAAGCATCTGGAGCAATAGTAAACTATCCTTCAGGCTGGGAAACATTAGACCAAGATGGACAAAAATTATTTAGAGATTCAACTTTAACAGGAGCATCATTAAATATAAATAGTGCAGATATACCAGAAGCAATGTCATTTGATGCATTTATTGGAGCATCAATAGAAGGTATAAAACAACAAATGACAATTGATGGAGATGTAGCACAAGAGTGGATAAATTTAAATGGTAGAAAAGCAGCAAAAATTGATTATGCTGCAAAACAAACAGATTCAACAAATGTAACAATAGAGCAAATAGTATTTATAGAAAATAATAAAGCATATATTTTAACAATTGCTGTTTTATCAGATAACTATGATTTAGTAAAAACAGATATAGAAAATATAGTAAAGAGCTTTAGAATATAATAAGAAAAGTGGATATAACGAAATAGAAAAAATGAGATGAATTGTGTTCATCTCATTTTTGGTATCTATTTGGTATAATTTTTTATTTGTAACTTCCAGCAGCTCACGTTAGAATAAATTTAATGAATAGTTTTAAAAGTGAATAATAAAATCTTATAATAAAAGTAAGCAAAAATCATTAATTATTCATCATTCAATATTAATTATTCATTGTGACTGAAAGTCACACACTCAAATGTCTTCTTATGTATAAATTAGCTTCTTTTTTAGCAATCTCTTTACGCTTATCATATAGTTTTTTACCTTTACATATTCCAAGCTCTACTTTTACTATATTTTTTTTATTAAAATATAAACAAATAGGAACAAGTGAAAGACCTTTTTGTTTTGTATAACCAATTAATCTAAAAATTTCTTTTTTATGTATTAATAATTTTCTAGTTCTTAATGGATCTTTATTAAAAATATTACCTTGTTCATATGGACTAATATGCAAATTAATTATAAATAATTCATTGTTTTTAATAATAGCATAAGAATCTTTTAAATTAACTTTTCCATTTCTTATTGATTTTATTTCTGTTCCAGTAAGTACAATACCTGTTTCTATAGTATCTTCAATAAAATAATTATGTTTTGCAGTAGGATTTTTTGCAATAATTCGCATTATATCACCTCATAAAAAATATAAAGCAAGAAACGAGGATTACTCGTTTCTGCTTTTTGTACTTTTTGTATTCTGCATACCATAATACCATACAAGTGCTACGATTGCAACAGCTAAAATAGCAATTATTAGCCAAGTAGACCACATAGTATTGTTACCCATTCCTAAAAATCCTGTATTTGTAGAAGTTCTTGTAGCATTATAAGTTGTTGGATTATTATGAGTAGGATTATTAGTCTTCATATTGTCAGTACCTGTTAAAGTAGTTCCCATTTTGTCACCAGCATTTTTCATAGTACCTTCTATATTATTTCCAGCAGCCTTCATAGTATTACCTACAGTTGCTCCAGCGTTTTGCATGCTTTGAGTTGTTTTATCCCAAGAATCTTTCACTTCTTCACCTGCATTTTCTGCAAATGTAATATTTGAAAATAAAAGTAATGTAAAGCATGCAACTAAAATTGTAATAATTTTTTTAGTCATTTTGTCCTCCTTGAATAAAAATTAAAATAGATCAAATAATATTTTAATCATAATAATATTATTGGATTAAAAAAATAAAATATTCAAAGAAAAAAAGCTAAAATAACAATATCCTGGAAATTTAAATATATAGTTTTTCGGTGAAAATATAAAGATATTAAGTGTCATTATGAATACAATAATTTATGATGGAAAATTAAATATAATATTGTATATATTGGATTAAAAGCAAAAAATTATCACTATATTAAGTGATAATTAATTACTAATTTTTTAATCTAATTAAAACTGCTATACCAAGTAGTACTAATAAAATTCCTATAACAATTAAAAGTATACTCAATATATTATTTAAGCCTAAATTTGATTCAGCTAGTGAAGAATTATTAGTAACAGAAGTTCTTGAAGCACTTGAACTTGAGTTTGAAGTAGGTGATGTTGTATATGTATTTGTATTTGAATTATTATAATTATTGATATTTGTATCTAAATTTGTAGCATATATATTAATTGGAACAATTGACACTAATAATATTGTAAAAATAAAAAATTTTAATTTTTTTAACATAAATAATATCCTCCCAGAAAATAATCATTTGTAATAGTATGATATAATAATACACAAAATATTTATAAAAGTCCATAGATTTTGGAAAAAATATAATATTAATTTTTAAAATTCTATTGTAAAATTCATTTAATATAAATTTAAATAAGCAATAAATATAGATATTTTTGTACAATTCTTTATGTTAACAAATATTTATGAATCACTGATAATGAAATAGTATAGTTAAAGTAAAAATATAGTATGAAATTATATAAACATAATATTTGTATTAATATTAATATTTGTAGTATAATGAAAAATATGTAAAGGAGTGATAAATTATGAAAAACAAAGTGGCAGTTTTTTTAGCAGAAGGATTTGAAGAAATTGAGACAATATCAGTTGTTGATATTTTAAGAAGAGCGGGAATAGAGTGCAAAATAGTAGGCATAAGAGATGAAATGGTAAAGGGGGCACATAATGTTATTGTTAAAGTAGATGAAATAATAAACAAAGAAGAAATAAAAACATATGATATGTTAGTTTTACCAGGAGGAATGCCAGGAGCAGTAAATTTATCTAATAATTCTGATGTTATAGATTTAATAAAATACTTTAATGATAATAATAAATATATTGCAGCAATATGTGCATCACCAGCAGTAGTTTTAGCTAAAAGTGGTGTAGTAGATAATAAAGACGTTACATGTTATCCAACAAATGATTTTAAAAGTATGTTAAGTAATTCAAATTATAAAGAAGATAATGTAGTAGTTGATGGAAATGTTATAACAAGTAAAGGACCTGCAACAGCTTTTGAATTTGCATATAAAATTTTAGAGGTATTAGGCTCTGATTATAATAAAATTATGGAGGATATGCTATATAATAATTAAAACTAAAAATGAAAGTGATTAAATCACTTTCATTTTTAGTTTTAATTATTATTATATTCTTCTAATTCTTTAATTTTATCTCTAAGTTCTGCAGCTTTTTCAAATTCCATATTTCTAGCATGTTTAAGCATTTCATCAGTTAATTTATTAATAATATCATCAATAGATTCATCTTTACTAATGTCATATTTTGTTTGTATATCATCGACAATAGTTGCCTTAATAGTATCACGAATAGATTTCTTAATTGTTTTTGGTGTGATACCATGGTCAATATTATATTGCTGTTGTATTTTTCTTCTTCTATTTGTTTCTGAAATAGCTTTTTCCATAGATTCTGTTAATTCGTCTGCATACATTATAACTTTTCCTTCAGTATTTCTAGCAGCACGACCAATAGTTTGAATTAAAGAACGTTCTGAACGTAGGAATCCTTCTTTATCCGCATCTAGGATAGCAACAAGAGATACCTCAGGAATGTCAAGACCTTCTCTTAACAAATTAATTCCTACTAAAACATCAAATTTACCAATTCTTAAATCTCTTATTATTTCCATTCTTTCAAGAGCTTTTATTTCAGAGTGCATGTATCTAACATTTATATCTAGGCCTTTTAAATAATTTGTTAAATCTTCAGCCATTTTTTTGGTTAAAGTTGTAACAAGTATTCTTTCATTTTTTTCAACTCTTAGTCTAATTTGTTCAATTAAATCATCAATTTGATTAGTAACAGGTTTTACTTCAATTTCAGGGTCAAGAAGCCCAGTAGGTCTTATTATTTGTTCAACAATACTGTCAGGTCCAGATTTTTCTTTTTCATATTCTGCGGGTGTTGCACTAACAAATATACATTGATTTATTTTATTTTCAAATTCTTCGAATTTTAAAGGTCTATTATCATAAGCAGATGGTAATCTAAATCCGTAATCAATTAATGATTTTTTACGTGCTCTATCTCCATTGTACATAGCTCTTACTTGAGGAATTGTAACATGTGATTCATCTATTAATAAAAGAAAGTCTTTTGGAAAATAGTCCATTAAAGTAAATGGGGCACTACCTGGCTCTCTACCACTAATATGTCTTGAATAATTTTCGATTCCTTGACAAAATCCAGTCTCTTTAAGCATTTCCATATCAAAATTAGTTCTTTCTTCAATTCTTTGAGCTTCTATTAATTTATCATGATCTTTAAAATATTTAATTCTTTCTTCCAATTCTTTTTCAATAGTTTTTATGGCATGTTCTTTTTTAGTTTCTGTTGTAACATAATGTGAATTAGGGAATATAACAATATGATTTCTAAATCCAATTGTTTTACCATTTAAAGGATTGATTTCAGAGATTTTTTCTATTTCATCTCCCCAGAATTCTATTCTTATAGCGCTTTCATTAGTATTTGAAGGATATATCTCAACAATATCACCCTTTGCACGAAAATGTCCTCTTTTAAAATCAATTTCATTTCGAGTATATTGCATACTTACTAATCGCTTTAAAACTTCATTTCTGGGTTTATTCATACCAGGTCTAAGAGAAATAACCATATTTTCATAATCAATAGGGTCACCAAGTCCATATATGCAAGAAACAGATGAAACAATGATGACATCGTTTCCTTCAAACAAACTAGCAGTAGCCGAATGTCTCAGTTTATCTATTTCGTCATTTACAGATGAGTCTTTTTCTATATATGTGTCTGATGATGCAATATATGCTTCTGGTTGATAATAATCATAATATGATACAAAATATTCAACGTGATTTTCTGGAAAAAATTCTTTAAATTCTGAATAAAGTTGACCAGCTAAAGTTTTATTATGTGCTAGTACAAGTGTAGGTTTTTGTACATTTTGAATTATATTTGCCATAGTAAATGTTTTACCAGAACCTGTAACACCCAAAAGCGTTTGGAATTTTTTCCCGTCTTTTATACCTTTAGATAAATATTCTATTGCTTGTGGTTGGTCACCTGTTGGTTTATATTCTGAATGTAATTTAAACATGATAACCTCCTTAAAATATATATGTTTTATGTAAATATGTATTTATAAATTATAGCACATATATATAAAATGCTCAATACAAATAATATTTATGTAAAAATAAAGTGTAAAAAAACTATTCACTCTTCACCATTCATTATTCATTGCAACCGAAGGTTGCAGACATAACCCTACAAGAGCATAATTTAAAATATCAAAACTTAATATATTATTTTATCGGTCTCACATGCTTCGCAAGAAGGAGCATACGATGTACAACTACTTCGACTTTCAAAAATAATATATTAAGTTTTTTGCCTTATAACCCTAATATTGCTACTAATATTAGCAGGAGTAACAATAAGTTACATAACAAACGGAGGATTAATAGATAAAACACAAGTTGCGATGAATGAATATGAAAATGCAGATAAGAAGCAACAAGATATAATAGATGATATTGATGATTATAATAAGCAAGAGATTGATTTAGATCCAGTATATAGTGAAGAAGGAGCAGAAGATAATATAGCACCAACAGATTTATTTGAATATGAAATAATAAATGATGGTTCAATAGCAAGTGCATATATGCAAAATCTACCAACCAAAACAGCTAAAATAACAGGGATAAATCCGAATTATATTGAAAAACAAAATGTAGGTTATCATGAATGGTATTATAAAATAAAATATGACGGAATAACAGATGTATTAGTTATACCATATCAAGCAGAACTTGATGAAAATGGAAATGTTACTGAAAATGGTGAAATGTATAAAATTACGGAAGTTGATTTGTCAGTTTTAGGAAGCTCTCGTGGGAATAGTACTCCTAATTATTATGGCAAATCATTCCCTAGTGTAAAAAAAGTAATATATCCTAATACTGTTGAGAAAATTGGAAGAAAAGAAAATATAAGAGGATATGAAGCTGGAGATGTACAACAACCTTTAGAAATTATTTTCTCAAAAAATATGACAAGTATAGGAGATGAAGCATTCTCTTATTGTTATGAATTAAATGAAATCATAATACCAGAAACTATAGAATATATTGGAAGTGAAGTTTTTTCTGGTTGGGATTCAAACCAAACAATATATTTTGAATGTTCTGAAGATGAATCAAAAAATTGGGATACAGATTGGAAAGGTTGGTCATGTAAAGCTAATATAGTTTGGAATTATAATTCTGATGAAGCTACAGAATAATTATTAAAGAAACTTATAAGTAAGCATAGTAAAATCACCTAAATAAATATTAAGTTTAATATTTATTTAGGTGATTTTTGAATTTAGATATTATATTAATTCTAATTTTATCCCTAATACACCATATTTTTTTCTTTTTCGAGAGTATAAATTGAATGGATATTTTCTAATTTATTTTTTATTTCATTTTCATCAGTATAAAA
>CALXBW010000022.1 GCA_944386645.1 uncultured Clostridia bacterium
TGACACTTTGATAAATTTTAATATAATTGTTAGAATGGTTATGTAAATAAGTGGTCCAAATTTCAATTATAATACTGGTCCAAAATGGTCCATTTTAAATGATAAAGATAAACTAAAAGCAATTACCAAAGACGAGTTTAAAACAATAGATATTTCTGATATAAATATACAAGATTTAAAAAAAATAAATCGTTTTACTTTAGAAAATTATATTATATTTTTGGCTAATATACTACAAAATGATGCTAAAACACGAAATAGAAAATTAGCATCTTGTAAAAGATTATTTGAATATTTAGTAACGAACAATTTAATTAATTTAAATCCAGCAAAATCTTTAAGTTCAGCAAGAGTTGAAAAAAGGACTCCTAAATATCTAAATTTGAACGAGTGTAAAAAATTGTTATCTGTAACAATAAATTCAGAACAAATATACAAAATTAGAAATTATGCAATAACATGTATCTTTCTAAACTGTAGCATTAGACTATCTGAACTGACTAGAATTAATTTAACAGATATTAAATTAATTAATAATGATAGAACTATATTAATACATGGTAAAGGCAATAAAGAAAGATTATTATATCTTAATGCAGCAGTTTGTGAAGCGATTAACACATATTTACAAGTAAGACCCAAACTTGGAAAAGAATTTAAAGATCATAATGCACTATTCTTAAGTTCTAGAAATAAAAGAATATCTAATAGAACTGTTGAAACAATTATAAAAGAAAATCTATCTAAAACTATTAATGAGAATAAAGATATAAGAGATTTTAAAACACATACTTTAAGGCATTCTGGTGCATCATTACTTTATAATGAAGGTAATACTGATATTTTTATATTAAAGAAAATATTAGGACATACATGTCTTAATGCAACAGAAATATATACACATATATCAAATAAAAAATTAAAAGAAATAATGATGAATTGTACTATTTCAAGTATTTTAGAAAGAAATGGAGGAAAAATAAATGAACAAAATAGTAATACCTAAATTTGTTACTGATTTAACTAATTATTTAATTGCTATCAAAAATTTGTCAGAAGTTTATATTGATAATATGACAATTACAATACAACAATTTTTAGAATTTATAAATGTACATAAATTTAAAAATAAATACAAATCAATACAAGATATGTCTTTAAATGATATTAGATTATTAAAAAATAGTGATATTTATAGCTTTATCTTTTTCTTAGCGAAATCTCATTATAAACTAAATTCAAGAATTGTTAAAACAGAACATTTAAGAACATTTTTTGATTATTTATTTACTATTAAACATAGCCTATTTACTGAACCATTTAAAAAGATAAATACTGAAAAGCGAATAGAAAAAAATTACCTAATTATTTATCATTAGAAGAAGCTAAAAGGCTTCTAAATATTTATTCTAATAGTTCAAAGAAGAATGAAATACGCGATAATGCAATATTGCATATTTTTTTAAACTGTGGATTAAGACTTTCAGAATTAAAAAATCTTAATATAGATGATTTAAACTTTAATGATAATAAGTTTTCTATAATAGGTAAAGGAAATAAAGAACGCACAGGATATATAAACAAACCAACAAGAAAAGCACTTAATGACTACTTAAAAATAAGGAATACTTTCAACTGTGGAGAGAATAAAGCACTATTTGTCAGTAACTATGGCACTAGAATAAGTATATCAGCTATTAAGAAAATTGTAAAAAAAGCATATGATAAAGCAAATATTGATAGTAACCTTTATTCAACACATACACTACGACATACTTGTGCGACTATATTATATAGAAGTGGTATTGATATTAGAACAATACAAGAATTATTAGGACATGTACATATTGATACAACAGAGATATACGTACATTTATATGATAAAAAAGTAATGGATTCCATGTTAAGTCATCCTTTAGCTCATTTTATGATGAGTGATGCATTAGTTGATTGTACTTAGTCTATATAAGGAGATATTTAAATATGAAAGAACAATATATAAATTTTGATATAAAAAATATACATTCTGTAGAATTAAATTTATTAGATGAACAAGTAGAAATAATTCTAAGAGGATTAGAATTATATGGATATAATTTGGAATATATGCTAAATAGCACAGATTCTATAGATGAACTTAAGCAAGAGAAAACAGCACTATTAAAATATACATATGAACAAATATTAGCTTCACAAGCAGAACAAGTAGATTCTAAAAGTAATAATATAGGTAATCTATCAAGTCTTGGTAAAATCTTAATAAAGGATCTTAATAATAGTAAAAATAAATTTAAAATTGTATAAAACAATAGGGAGTAGGGAATATGTTATTTTTATAAATGATAAAATTACTAATAAAAATATTATAATAATTTAAAATTAAAAAACTAAAAAATAAAATTTATAATGTAAATTTGAAATATTTTAATATTAAAATTAATAAGAATATTAAATTATAAATATAAATTGAATAATTTAATACTTTTTAATATTTTGCGCAATGTTATTATAAATCCTTAAACCGAACATTTGTTACAAATTAAATAACCAAAATTTTAGATAGTAATTTTATAATTTAACTTATAAATTTAAATATTATAATAATTATTTACTTAATTAATATAAATTACTACAATTAGAATATTCTAGTTTATTTATATAACATATAAAATATTATCTAATTAAAAGCTTTCAAAATCGTTTTTAAGACATTTTTATAATTAAGTAATAAAGTTAATTGTCTTTAATTATAAGTTATTATATATTTATATTATAATGATAAAATCATTATTAAACGCAGTAAATCATATTAATATAGTTAATTTATAAAAACATTAAAAAGTGCCAAAAAAACGACGCACGAGAATCGATTTTAAGGACGTTTTAAAATTTAGACATATAGTTTGTTGTCTAAAAAATAAGCCTATTTTGAAATAAACGACTAAAATCAATTTTAAGATATTTTCATATAAATAATAACAAGTTATATTATACAAATTATATAATTAAATTTAACAAGTTATAAAATTGTTAGAATTGATTATAAATATACTAAGAATATAATTTTAAGTTGCTTAAACAATATAAATTATAAAACATTATATAGTTAATTAATTATTAAAAATGTACACAATGTTATTTAAAATATCTAATAATTAAAGAAATCAAGCTATATAAAAGGCTTAAAATCTAGTAGTATCAATAGATATCAGTATTTGGTGTCTTTTATTTTGCACCTGCTCCTATTTGCACAAAATTTTTATTTTGCGCAATATTATGTTTTTCTCTTTAGGTCCTCTTTTGGATTTATATGTATCATAAAATTATAATCTCTCTTTTATATTTATATAACATTATTTTTAATTATAAAAAACAAAAGGCTAAATAAATTTATATTTAACCTTTTATCTTTAATAAAATTTAATTATTTTCAAATTCACAATTTATTGTTATAATATTATTTTTTATATCATATATTCCATCTTTATCATTTAAATAAACTATGAAATATGTATCTTTATCAATAATCTTATTAAAGATACACGGAATAAGCATTTCTCCATTCATATTATATAACCCATATTTATTATTTTTTTTAACATATATTTTCGTATCAAAAACATATATATAATCATAATGTACTTTTATTAATAGTTTTCCAAGTGGATTATATAAACCTACTTTTCCCTCTTTCCATACACGAATATAATTATTAAACAATATTTTTATTTTATCATATATATATGGTATTATTATTTTATTGTTTTCATCTGATACACCACATCTAATATATAACATTATAAACACCATCCTTTAATTAAAGAACAATAAAATACTAAAAAATTTATATATACATATATATTATATACTATTCTTTACTTTAAAACAATATTATGTAAATATATTTACTAATTCTATATAATTTATTATACTATTATCTAAGTTATAATTAAATTTAGTATATTTAAATAAAAAGGTGATATTATTGAAATTAACATACATAAAAAACGATGATAAATATAGAACTATAAGACAAGTTCTAAAAAAGAAATTTAATATATCAAATAGATTATTAATTAAATTGAAAAAAGAGAATAAAATTTTTTTAAATGATAAAAATATATATTTAGATTATATTTTAAATTATAATGATAAAGTTGAAGTCTTTATAGATTTTAAAGAAGATAGCTCCAATATAAAGCCTGTAAAAATGAAATTAAATATAGTATATGAAGATGAATATTTTATAGTTTTAAATAAACCTTATAATGTACCTATACACCCTTCTATATTACATTATGAAGATACTTTATCAAATGGTTTAAAATACTACTTTAATGAAAATAAAATAGATAAAAAAATTAGACCTGTTAATCGTTTAGATAGAAATACAAGTGGACTTGTTATTTTTGCCAAAAATGAATATATTCAAGAATTATTTATTAAACAAATGAGTACTCATCTTATACATAAAGAATATATTGCACTATTAGAAGGAATTGTGAAAAATGATGAAGGGATTATTAATGAGCCTATTTTACGAAAAAAAGATAGTATAATAGAAAGATGTGTATCTCCTGATGGTGATACCGCAATTACAACATATAAAGTTATACAAAGATATAATAATTATAGCCTAGTTAAATTCAAATTAATTACTCGGTAGAACTCATCAAATACGAGTACATTGCCAATATATAAATCATCCTATTTTAGGAGACACATTATATGGACATAATACCAATTTAATAAATAGACAGGCTTTACATGCATTAAAGCTAGTATTTCCCCACCCTATTTCTAATAAAAAAATGATATTAATAGCTAAAATTCCAGAAGATATATTAAGTTTGATATGATTAAAAATGAGAGCTAGATAAATATCTAGCTCTCTAATTATTTTATTTATCTCCTCCTACTATAGGCACTAATGGATAGAAGAAACTATCACAATCTTTGCAATGATACCTTCCAGCCCTATTGTTATGAACTCTTATAGAGTTCTTCGCATGGCAAAGTGGACAATCTGCTGCAAATCCTCCTATGTCATAGTTCGACATATGGAAATATAAGACCCTTAAAGATTCTTTCCGCTGATTTTTTTCAGAATCCTTCCAACGAGCTACAACAATTTTTTTTATTTCCATGATGAATTCCTCCTATTTGTGAGATATATTAGATTTAAACCATAAATATTTTATCATACTTTACATAAAAAATCAATTAGTTCACATAAAATTCATAAAATAAAGTTTAAAAATCACCATTTAAAAGACTGTATCCTTATACAAAAGAATACAGTCTTTTAAAGAGTAATTCTATAAGCCGGGTTCTGTCGTGAATAGTCATTTATCTAGGATATATATTACTATATATCTCAAGCCACCTAATTTAAAAGACAGCGAGCAGCTTTAATCTTTAATTTAAGGTGTTGCTCCAGATGGGGTTTACACAAAATGATATATCACTATACCACTAGTGAGCTCTTACCTCACTTTTTCATCCTTACCAATAATAAATATTGGCGGTTATTTTCTGTTGCACTTTCCTTAAGGTCTCCCTCACTGGGCGTTACCCAGCATCATTGCTCTATGGAGCCCGGACTTTCCTCATGCACTACTTTGAAATTTGTACACGCGACTATTCAAATTACTCTATATAATATTTTAAACTGTTAAATATAAAAAGTCAATTACAATAAATTTATTTCTTCCATAAATGTTTTATATTTTATATAAAATACATCTGGATCATTTAATGATATAGAATTTTGTAATTCTTTTAAACTAACATAAGTTTTATTTACATTATAATTTTTTTCATTTATAAAATTAACATCTGTCATTACATTATTAAAGGCTTCTTCTGCTTTTTTTATTTGATCATTTATCGAATTCCAGTCATTCTTTTCTACTAATGCATATGCATTTATTACATATGACCTTGCTAATTGAATATTTATATCAGTTTGATCAGAAACATATGAGTTCATAAAAGTTGGTATTATACTATATAATTCAGATAATAATCGTAATGAATCTACTTTGTTTTCATTTTTTATATTAATAACTGTTTCATCTAGTTTTGAACTAAAATTCAATATATCTTGATTATTAACACCTAATTTATATAAATCGATTATAATTGAATTCCATGTAAGATAAAAACTTTCAATATCATTTTTTATAGTTGTCCAATCTATATTAGTTCTATCTTCTGATAAAACTCTTTTAGCTTTTATAGTACTAACACTAATTTTATTATCTTGTTGTCCCCCATCTCCTCCTGTTACATTTTGATTAGAATTTTTCGATTTGTCTTCATCATTCATTTCAGCAGATGATTGCATTGAATTACTTCCTTGTTCTGAACTAGGATCTGAATCTTTACTAACCTCTTCTGTTGTAACATAATAATTTTCAAATGATATATTATTTAATTTATTTAGGATAGATATTAAACTTACACTCATATAATTAATTTCTTCATTAACTTTTGAATTTAAATCTTTTGTTTCACTATTTTTACATCCGGATAATGCAAAAATAGTTATTATCAAGAAAATAAATATATATAATTTTTTTAATCTCATAATATTCACCAATTTTATTATTTCATAATATTCATCTTTTATTCTTGTATACAAAAAAAATAATAAGATATAATAAATATTAATATATTAGATTAAAATGGAGGAAATAATTTGAGTACAATTGTTAATTTATATAGTACAAAAAAAAATGAAATAAAAAAATTTTTAGAAAATTATTATGATAAAAATATAGAAATAAAAAATGATGATTTAGAATGGAAAAAAGAATTTGATAATCCTATTGAAATGGCCGAAATAATGGGTACATTTATAGATAATAGTGATAAATATGAAATAAATATGTGGATTAGTTTAGATAGTGGAGTATTAATAAATGTTACAGAATATAATTTAGACGATATAATAAGGTATCTATATGAAAGATACCCTTATTAATTCTCTAATATAATTGTTACTGGTCCATCATTAATAAGTTCAACCTTCATATCAGCCCCAAATTCACCAGTTTCTACTTTTAAATTATTTTTTTTACATTCATTTATAAAATATTCATAAATTTTTTCCGCCTCTTCTGGAGGTGCAGCATTTATAAAACTAGGTCTATTTCCTTTTTTACAATCAGCATATAATGTAAACTGTGATACAATTAATAACTCTCCATTAATATCTTGAATAGATAAATTCATTTTATCATTCTCATCTGAAAAAACTCTTAAATTATATATCTTCTTAATAATATAATCTGCTTTCTCAAAATTATCATCTTTTGATATTCCAAGAAGAATTAAAAAACCTTTTCCTATTTTAGCAACTTCTTTATTATTAATCCTAACACTTGATTTAATTACTCTTTGAATTACTACTTTCATAAAAACCTCCATTTGAGCATTTTTTTAATAAAATTTAATTCACCTACTCTGTATCTATTGGGTAATTCATCAAATTCTTTAAAGACATTTTAGGTTCAAGGTTATTATATAATATATCATATACAGCATTTACAATCGGCATTTCTACATTATATTTTTTTGCAAGTAAATATGCTGTATTTATATTATCAATACTCTCAATAATCATTCCTATTTCTTCTTTAGTTTCACTTATACTCTTACCTTGACCAATCAATAATCCAGCTTGCCTATTTCTACTATGTTTACTCATAGAAGTTGCAATTATATCCCCTAAACCTGTTAACCCATAAAAAGTTTCTTTTTTTGCACCCATAGCAACACCCAAATTTGCTATTTCAGCTAACCCTCTAGTTATTAATGCAGATATTGTATTATCTCCGACATTACCTATTGATAATGTTATTCCTGAAGCAAATGCTATAATATTCTTTAAAGCTCCTCCTATTTGAGTTCCTATAACATCTTCTGTTTTAAATATCTTCATATTATCATTTGAAAATATTTCACTTATATCATCTCTAATAAAAGATTTTTTAGAAGCAATGACTAGTGTTGTAGGAACTTCAACTGCTAATTCTTCTGCATGACTTGGTCCATATAAAACTCCGTAATTTTCATTTCCTACTTCTTCTAAAAATACTTCTCCTAGTGTTAATAGAGAACTTTCTTCAAAGCCTTTTGAACAAATTATAACAGGTTTATTTAAAATTAAATGTTTATATTTTTTAATAGTTTCCCTAAAAAATTTTGAAGGTGTTACATGTAAAATGTAATCACTATCATTTATTGCATCTTCAAAATCTAAAGTTGATTTAATATTATCTTTTAATTTTATTCCTTTTAAAAATTTACATTCTTTATTGATATTTATATCTTTAAACTCTTCATCTGTAAAAGACCACACTTTTATATTGTGGCCTAATTTTGATAAATGAATAGCTAAAGCACATCCCCATGTTCCACTTCCTATTATTGCTATATTTTTCATTTGATTCTCCTCTTTTAATTTCTTGCTTTTAGTTTATTTTCTTCACCTTTTAAAATTCTGCTTATATTACTTCTATGATTATATACAATTATTAATGCTATAATAATTGCAAATATTATGTAATTTCCTGTTACAATATAGTGATTTGTTATAAAAAGTGTTAAGACCGGAAATAATATAGCTGCTGCAATTGACCCCATAGAAACAGTTTTTGTTAATATAATTAAAACTAATGCAAAAACAATACATATTAATGCTATTTGCCAGTTTATAACTAACAAAACTCCAATAGCTGTAGCAACACCTTTTCCTCCTTTAAATCCAAAAAATATTGGAAAAGTATGTCCTAGTATAACAAGTATACCTGCAATTTGAATTAATAAAACTTTATCATTAACATTAAAAATATTTCCTAATAATACAGCTATTAATATGGCAACTACGCCTTTTAAAATGTCACATATTAAAGTTATTAAAGCAGCTTTCTTGCCAACAGTTCTAAGAACATTTGTAGAACCTGCATTTTTGCTTCCTTTTTTTCTAACATCAAATCCTGCCATCTTTTTACTTATTATAACTGAAAAACTTATACTTCCTAAACAATATGCTATAATTCCTACTATTATATATATCGCCATAAAAACCTCCATTCGAGCAATTTTTGCTCTAATAAAATTTAATTAAAAACCTCTATAAATTATAAAAATTATTTCTTATTTTTTTCTCTAATTAGTAATCTTATTGGTGTTCCCTCTAATCCAAATGTATTTCTTATTTGATTTATTATATATCGTTGATATGAAAAATGGAATAAGTCTTTATTATTAACAAATATCGCAAAAGTTGGTGGCTTAGTTGAAACTTGAGTTGTATATTGTATTTTTAGTCTTTTTCCTTTATCAGTTGGTGGCTGTGTAATTGCTATGGCCTCATTTATTACCTCATTTATCACAGGTGTAGATATTCTCATTGAATTTTGATTAGCAACATTATTAATTAATTCAAATAGTTTATGAACTCTTTGTCCAGTTTTAGCAGAAATAAATATTATAGGTGCATAATTTAAAAATCCTAATTTATTATATATATCTTTTTTATAATTATCTGTTGTTTTATTATCCTTTTCTATGCAATCCCATTTATTAACTACTATAATTACACCTTTTCCAGCTTCATGTGCTTCACCTGCTATTTTTGAATCTTGCTCTGTAACACCTTCTTGTGCATCAATTAACATTAAACAAACATCAGATCTTTCTATTGCTAGCAACGTTCTCATTATGCTAAACTTTTCAATTGATTCTTTTACTTTATTTTTTTTCCTTATTCCTGCAGTATCTATAAATATATATTTTCCAAAATCATTTTCATAATATGAATCAATAGCATCTCTTGTTGTACCTGCTATATCACTCACTATCGAACGATTTTCATCTAAAATTTTATTTAATAATGATGATTTACCAACATTTGGTTTTCCTATTATAGCTACTTTTACTATTTCACTTTCATTATCATTTTCTTCTTGTAATTCTACACTATCATACACTGCATCTAAAACATCACCTATTCCAATTGCATTAGTACTTGAAACAGGAAAAGGTTTACCTAAACCTAAATTATAGAATTCATAAATATCGTTTATATCTTTTTCATAATTATCAGCCTTATTACATACTAAAACAATAGGTTTCTTTGATTTTTGCAAAATAAGAGCAATTTCTTTATCTATAGCAGTTATACCTTGTCTAATATCTGTCATAAAAATAATTACATCTGCCATATTTATTGCAATATTAGCTTGTTCCCTCATTTGTTTTGAAAAGACATTAGAATCATCCAATTCTATTCCACCTGTATCTATTAGTATAAAGTCTTTTCCTCTCCAATCTGTCTCTGCATAAATTCTATCTCTTGTCACTCCTGGAGTATCTTCTACAATAGATATTTTTTTTCCAACTATGTAATTAAAAAAAGATGATTTACCAACATTAGGTCTTCCTATTATAGCTACAATTGGTTTTGACACTTTATATTACACCCCCTTATACTTTAAATAATCTACATTTTATCTGGCATTTCCATTCCTAATAAGCTTGTTGCATTTTTTATCACTATATTTACCATATATGTCAAATATAATCTAGCTGATGTTGTTTCTTCATCATCAGATAATATTCTATTATTATTATAGAATATGCTGTAGTTTTTTGCTATATCTAAAACATATCTTGAAATAATTGATGGCTCATTTTTATTTGCTGCTTCGACTACAACATCATTAAAAGAATATATATCTTTAATAATATTTATACTTTCTTTATCTAATAATTTATTCATATTCATATCTTCGATGTTTGGAATATATTCTGCCTTATCTAAAATACTTTTAGTTCTAACATACATATATTGTATATATGGTCCTGTTTCACCATTAAAATTTAGCATCATATCCCAATCAAATATTTCGTCTTTAATTCTTGAATTATTTAAATCATTAAAAATTATTGCCCCAACCCCAATTTTTCTTGCTGTCTCATCAATATTTTCTATTTCAGGATTTTTTTCTAATATTATATTCTTTACTTTATCTATAGCTTCATTAATTATATCTTCCAAAACTACAGAATTTCCTGTTCTTGAACCTATTTTTTTGCCGTTTTTATCAACTACTAAACCAAAAGGAATATGTTCACATCTTTTGGCATATTTTTCATATCCCATTAATTCAAAAACTTTGAAAATCTGTTTAAAATGTAGTTGTTGTTCATTTCCAACAACATATAAAGCCTTTTCAAAATCATAAGTCTTTGCTCTATCTTCTAATGAAGCTAAATCTCTAGTTGCATAAATAGATGTACCTGCTGAAGTAATAATTATACATGGAGGCATATTATATGCATCTAGATTTACCACCTGTGCTCCTTCAGATTCTTCTAACAAATTTTTACTTTTTAATTCATCTATAACACCTTGCATTTTATCATTATAATATGCTTCACCATGATATACATCAAAATTAGAATTCAATAATTTATATGTTTTTTGAAAATTTTCTAAACTTATTTTCCTAATCCATTCCCAAGTTTTATAAGTTTCTTCATCATGTTCTTCCAATTTTTTTAGCCAACTTTTAGCTAATTTTGTCATCTCTGGATTTTCTTTTTCTTCCTTACTAAATCTTACATATATATCCAATATAGTATTTATTTCTTCTCCTGGAATAAATTTATATTCATCTTTCCAAAGTGATATTCCTGCCATTACCTTACCAAATTGCACTCCCCAATCGCCTAAGAAATTAAATCCTATACTATTATAACCTAAAAATTTATAAATTTTATATAATGATCCACCTATAACTGTTGAACGTAAATGTCCTATATGAAATGGTTTTGCAATATTAGGAGAAGAATAATCTATAACAATATTTTTTCCTTTTCCTAAATCAGATGAACCATAATTTTCTCTTTTTTTATCAAATTCTTTAATTGATTCTCTTATAAAAGTTTCTTTATTTATGAAGAAATTTAAATATCCACCTACTATTTCAATATTATCAATTAACTCTTTATCATATTTCATATTTTCTAGTATTTGCTCTGCTATTTTTTGTGGTGGCATTTTTAATTCTTTTGCCAATCTAAAACAAGGAAAAGCATAATCACCCAAGTTTGAGTCATTAGGAATTTCAATAAATCCAGTAATATTGTCAATGTTAATATTTATTGAATCAGATATTAATTTAGATATTTCATTTTTATAATTAATCATATATTATACCCCTTAAAATATTATATATTATAAATTTCAGAACAAAATTATTAAATAGTAAAAAATGAAGAATTGATAGTGTATAGTATAATGTGCTTAAATGGGAATACTAAAAAACTATTAACTCTTCATCATTCACTATTCATTATTCAATACGACCAATCGCACATATGGAGCCCAAGGTCGGAATCGAACCGACGACTTTCACCTTACCATGGTGCTACTCTACCAACTGAGTTACAAGGGCAAATATCAGAATAATGTTATTATTCTGGTAATATATTTTTGGCTGCCTTTTTTCTTATTCTTTGAATAGCATTATCTATAGATTTAACCGGTGCATTTAATTTTTCCGCTATTTTAACATAACTTTCACCTTTAGCATAACTATTAAGAACTTCTTTTTCAAAGTCACTTAATGTTGCCTCTATTTTATCTTCTACAAGTTTATAATACTCTTTTTTTGTAATTGTATCTAATGGATCTTCAATTGTTTTCGAATTAAAAATATCTATTAAAGACACATTATTCTCATCATCATATGCATTATTATTTAAAGAAAGATATGAATTAAGAGGTAGATGTTTTTGTCTATTTGATGTTTTAATTGCAGTTATTAATTGTCTCTCTATACACAAATTAGCAAAAGTTTTAAATGAATTTTGTTTATTAGGATCATATGATTTTATTGCTTTATAAAGTCCAATCATACCTTCTTGAAATATATCTTCTTTTTCTGCTCCAACAATAAAATATTTTCCGATTTTCATATTTACAATTTCTTTATAATTGTTTATTAATTCTTCGAGAGCTTTTTCATCTCCATTTTTTATCTTCAATAATAATTCTTCATCATTAGTGGATTTATCATTTGAATAAAAAGATGTTTTATTCTCTGCCATCTAAGCTTTAGTACCTCCTACCCACATTTACTGATACATGTATTATATTTTCAAAATATACTAATGTCAATATAATTTTTTATTTTAAGATATTATTTTTGAAACTTTTACCATATTGTAAAGGTTTTAGTCCAAAAATATCTAATATTGTAGCTGATATGTCTGAGAATGTATCTCTAATTCCAATATTGTTATTATCTTTTACTTGTTTTCCATATACTAATATTGGGATATATTCTCTTGAGTGGTCTGTACTTGGAGTTGTTGGGTCACAACCATGGTCAGCTGTAATTATTAACATATCATCATCTTTCATATTTCTTATTATTTCTGGTATATAACTATCAAATTCTTCAAGTGCTTTAGCATATCCATCAACATTATTTCTGTGTCCATATAACATATCAAAATCTACTAAATTAGTAAAAATTAATCCATTTGAATTATTTTTTATGCATTCAATAGTTTTATTTATTCCATCTTTATTACCTTCAGTGTGTATTCCTTTTGTTATACCTCTCATTGAAAATAAATCAGTTATTTTACCAATTGCTATAACATCTTTGTTATTTTCCTTTAATTCATCTAGCATAGTTCTTCCAAAATTCTCAAATTCAAAATCTTTTCTTTCATATGTTCTGGTAAAATTATCTTTATTATCTCCAATAAAAGGTCTAGCAATAACTGTGCCTACATTATATTTTGGATTATTTAATATTTTTCTTGCTATCTTACATATTTCATATAATCTTTCAACAGGTATAATACTTGTATGTGCTGCTATCTGAAACACACTATCTGCTGATGTATATATAATAGGATAACCTGTTTTTAAATGCTCTTCACCATATTCTTTTAAAAAATCTGTACCAGAACCTTTTTTATTGCATAAAATTCCTTGTAAGTTCGCCTCTTTCTTAAACTCTTCAATTATTTCTTCTGGGAAACCATTTGGATATGTTGTAAAAGGTTCTTCTTTTATATATCCTGAAATTTCCCAATGTCCGACTGGACTATTCTTACCTTTTGATTTCTCTTGTGCCTTTCCAAAAGAACCTATAACATTACTTTCTTTTTCTGGAATACTAATACCATCAATATTATATAATCCCATTTTTTTCATATTATCAATCTTTAAATTTGTACTATTATATATGTTTACTAAAGTGTTACTACCTTGATCTCCATACAAATTTGCATCAGGAGCTTCTCCAACTCCAAAACTATCAAGAACAAAAACTATAACTCTATTTATCATCTTTTTTTTCCTTTCCAACAACTTGATTATTATCAATTTGTTCTTCATTCATTAATTCCAAATCATATTCACATAATATGATATTTTTTACATTTGGTTTATCTATTACTTCATTTTCTTCGAAATCTTTAGTAATATTAAATGTAAGCATATTTTTTGGAACAAAATTAAACTTAGAACCATTTATTATAACCTTATCTGTAACATCCATTCCAACAGGTAATGTCTCATTAAAATTGTTGTAATATAAAATATTTGTATAAAACACCATTGGCATATTTTCTTTTATATTTAATTTATAGAGATTGTATTTTTCATTATTTGAAATATCTGCGTTTTTTATTGCATTTTCTGGAACAATATTATATACAGAATACCCTATTTTATCTATTGCTTCCTTAACAGGTTCTATTACATATATTGACATATCATATGGAGTCCTAATTTTTTCTATACTTTCTTCAATCAATTTTTCTGCTTTTTCTATTCTATCTTTGAATTCTTCAACATCTGTATTTTTTCCTATATTTAATATTTTTAATATATCTTTTTCATTTTCTCTATGTTTTTTATTAGCTAATGTTTTTACTTTATTAGTATTATCAGATATACTTCCAAATATATCAAAATCCTCTAATTTATATAATCTTTTTTTATTTTCAGATATTTTCTTTAATTTTTTTAGAGTATCTCTTAATAAATCATAATCTATTTCCAGATTAGACTTAATATTATTTATACATGTTAAAATTTCTGGAGAATTAGCTAAAAATAAACTATCTTGTGCATCTTTTATTATACTCTTTCTTTGTTCTGTATCCATTTGCACACCTAAATCTTGTAAGTCATTTGTGTATTCAAAAACTTTTTTCAAATTATTGGATACATCCTCGGCTGCTTGCATATTGCCCTCTTCCATAGCTAATACTTCATCTTTATTTACAAATTTCCAAAATTCGAAAATACTTTTTTTATGGTTTTCAATTTCAGCTATATATTTAGTAGCATTCTCAATTTTCTTATCCATATTTTTAATTTTTAATTCTAAAGCTTTTATATCTGAATTCATATTTTTAATATATGTAAGCTCTTTTTCTAATCTATTATATAAAGTTACTAAATCCTCTATTGTATAATATTCTTTAGTGTTATTAATTACATTTATCTCTTCGTTTGATTGTCTATCTTCACTGTTTACTTGTTTATCTTCTTTATCTTTTCTTGATTTAATATCAATTATTGTAGTTTTCTTATTTTTAAATTTAATAAATAATTTTATTTTACCAAAAAAAGTTTTCTTATATTCTAAATACATTGCTATTTCTTTTTGTTTATTTAAATATTCTATATCACGTAATGCTGATATTTGCTTTAACTCTTGTAGTTTTTCTTCTAAACTTGTAACATTTTTCTTTTCTTTAGAAATTTTATTTTCTACTTTTAGATATTCATTTTTTATAAATTCAGATAAATTACCATAATGTATTTGCTCTAAATTATAATAGAATTCTAATTCACAATTTTCACTTATCTTCGTTTCAAATTTATAATAAAATGGTAATTCTGTCTGTAAAATAAATAATGCCTTTAACTGTTTATAGAAAATTAGTGCTTCTTCTTTACTATTCAAAACTATTTTATAACCACTTTTAATCGTTTGGTATACAGATGTATTTCCTACAATCTGTAAAGTTATATCATCTTCTTTATCATGTACTTCATATATATTAGGCCAATCTTTTGTAAATAACCATAAATAATTTTCTAAATCAGCAATCTCAGATGTTGTCAACAGTTCTGTAGAATATCCCACTAAATTAATTGGAACAAATATTAAGCTTTCAGTTTTTTTTCTACTTTTATGAAATTTTATTTGCTCTTTTAATAAGTAAAAAAAGCAATCATAATTATAATCTTCTGTTGTGACTAACATAAAATATTTATTAGCATTTTCAGCGTAATATATTTGCCATGTATAATCTTTATCATATTGAACTCCAAAAGGAATTTTTTTATTTAAAAGTTTTTGCTTTTTTTCTACTTCTTCTATACCTTTTATTGATGTGGTGTTTATCATATTTAAAAATGTTGCATAGTCATCTATATTTTTTGGATCCATATATTCTGCAAGTGTTTTAGCTTTATTATATTTTTCTTTTATATCTGTTAATCTATTTGTAGGTGATACCAAAAATTCTATTTCACTAATAGGAACATATTTAAAAATTTTATGTTCATTATCATTCATTGTAGGTGAACTAATAAAATTTATAGGTTGAGAATCCTTTAAAAATTTAGGTATTTTTTCTAACTTAAGTCCAATATAATCTAATTTTTCTTTTAAATTATTATTACTAGATTTTGCCATAATGTCCTCCATTTATTATTCTAGTGGATAGTATATCACAAATATATAGGAGGTTCAAGATAAAAGTCGATTTTTGAAAAAAGAGCCTAAAATATTATAAAAGCAATATTTTAGGCTCTTTTTTAATCATCATAATCGTCTGGATAATTATCAAAATCAAATGTATCTGTTTTTTCATCTTCATTATATAGTGGATTATCATTATCTTCTTTTACAATTGAATTTTTTGTTCTTCTCATTTTTCTTGTAGTTTTATCTTCTGTGTTCTGATTTCTATTTTTTTTGTCATTTTTTAATTTTGTTGCTTCTTTAATAGTTTCATTTATAATTTTTGTAGCATTTTTGTCTTTATCCTTTGCTTCTTTTACCACCCCCATTACTATATTATTTGCTTTTTCCATTATTTCTGGTACATAATCTAATAATTTATCTACTGTTGATGAGTAATTTACTGGAAGTAATCTAACACCTTCAGGTTGTACAACTAAAAATGCTATAGGATTTATACTTACTCCTGCTCCACTTCCTCCTCCGAAAGGTAATCTATATTGTATATCTTCTTCGTTTTCTCTTTTAGAATATTCATCAATAGTCTCACCCCTAAATTCACTTCCTCCAGCAGCAAAGCCAAAAGATACTTTAGATATAGGTATTATTATAACATTATTAGATGTTTCAATTGGTTCTCCTATAATAGTGTTCACATCTATCATATCTTGAATACTGTTCATTGCAGTTGTCATAAGACCTTCTATTGGATGTTCATTCATATTAAATTCACTCCTTATCCTTTAGATATATTATATATATCTAATATGTACCAGTTTTTCATAATTTATACAAATTTTTATAAACTATGTACATATTCTATATTTATCACAGTTTTGATTCTTTATTTTTTTATTTATTTTTAATGATGCATATAATATATATATAATATGTAATAATTTAATTGATAATTCTCCTGTAAACTCTAATTTTAAAATATTTTTGTTTGAGAAATTTGGAATTAAGTGATATTCTAAATTATCAAGTAATTTAATATTTTTAGAATAATAGATAAAAGGTACTAATACGCCAAACATAGTAGATATTATTCCAAGCAATATAGCTGTTAATTTTGCATCTTCTGTGCCTAAATTTAATTTTAATTTTATATTTTCTAAATTAATTTTAATTTTTTTTATTGCGTTTTTCATTTTCTCGTCTTTCATAATACCTATATCCTTTTTAATATCATTTTTCTTCTTAAATTTTAATATATATTTGTTCTTAAGTAAGTTTTCTTTATTAAAATATATTTCAAACACTTTTATTTTTTTACCTATATATAAACCTAGTTTCAATATCAAATCTATTTGAATATGTGATATAGAATTTATATTAGAAATTTTAAATTTAACAACTGATAATTTTATATTTAAAAGCATAAAAATTATAATAATCAATAAAAAAAATGATAAAAACCATATCATAGTATTTACTCCTTTAATATTATTTTTACCATTTTTTATGAACTTAATCTTTTTTAGGAAATTTTTCTACTAAAATTTCTCCAAAAAGCTCTTCTTGTTTTACTTGTATTTTATTTTTCCTATTCAATTCTAATATCCCTGAGAATGCTGTTATAATTTCCATTTTTGAACACTTATCCGTAGAAAATAATTTACTAAAAATAAACTTTGAGTGTTTTATTAATTCTCGAAAAATTTCTTTTACTTTACTATATACACTAACGGTTTCTGTAACAGCAATTTTTTCAATGTTTTTTGCATTATCATTTATTCTTTTTTTGCTTATATCTAGCATTTCTAAATATGTATCTGGAATTAAACTTCTATCATATCTAGTATCTATTTTTTGTTTATCTAATTCAATTACATCTGGATTTTTAAATAGAATATTTTTATTTTCATTATATCTTTCTTTCAAAAGAATACTTATTTCTTTATACTTTTTATATTCTATAATTTTCTTTAAAAGTTCCTCTTCAGTCAATTCAGCTTCATCATCCACTTCTTTAGGTAATAACATTTTTGACTTTATAAGAAGTAAGTTTGAAGCCATAATTAAAAATTCACTTGTTACTTCTAAATTCATACTTTCTTGTGCTGCAATAAATTCTAAATATTGATTAGCAATTTCTGAAATTTTGACTTCTGAAATATCTAATTTATTTTTACTAATTAAATAACATAATAAATCAAGAGGTCCTTCAAAATTTTCCAATTTTATTTCATATTTTTTACTTTCTAAGGTTAATACACTATTCATTTAACATCTTCCTCTAAAACAGCTTTTATATTATCCATTTTATATCCCTTTTTTAGTAGAAAATTTATAACATCATTATCATCAGATTTGTCTATTTTTTTAAAATATATCTTTCTCACACATTTTTTCTCATATTCTAATAATTCAGCAATATTATCATCAATATATTTTTCTATTAAATTATAATCTAAACCTTTAGATTGTAATTTATATTTTATTTCTTTTATTGATAAAGTATTTATATTAATAAATTCATTAATAGCTTTTTTAATATAATTCAAATCATCAATATATTTTTCTTCTTTTAAATAATTAATTATATCATCTAATAATGTATCATCAACATTACTAAATTTTCTTTTTACCTCTGCTTCAGTTCTTTTTTTATAAAGAACATACTTAAGTACTTTTGTTTTCATATCGTCATATTGTTCAATAGAATAATTATTCATTTTCTTTTTCCTCTTTTGTATTTTCACCTAGACTATTTTCAAATGCTTGTTCAAAATTTTCTCTTATTTTTGCCTCAACTTCTTGCATCATCTCTGGATTTTCTTTTAAATATTGTTTTACATTTTCTCTACCTTGTCCTAATCTATTTCCATTATAACTAAACCAAGAACCACTTTTTTCTATAATGTCTAAACTTACTGCCATATCTAATATATTTCCTTCTTTTGATATACCTTTTCCATAAATTATATCAAATTCAGCTTCTCTAAAAGGTGGAGCTACTTTATTCTTTACTATTTTAACTCTTGCTCTATTTCCTACGACTTCTCCATCTTGTTTAATATTTTCTATTTTTCTTATATCTAATCTTACAGATGCATAGAATTTTAGTGCTCTACCACCAGGGGTTGTCTCTGGATTTCCAAACATAACTCCTACTTTTTCTCTTAATTGATTTATAAATATTATTACAGTTTTTGATTTATTTACAGCTCCAGCTAATTTTCTTAAGGCTTGTGACATTAATCTAGCTTGTAAACCAATATGAGAATCTCCCATATCTCCATCTATTTCAGCCTTAGGAACCAAAGCTGCAACAGAGTCAACAACAATAACATCTAATGCTCCACTTCTTATCAAAGCTTCTGCTATTTCTAATGCTTGTTCACCTGTATCTGGTTGTGAAACAATTAAACTATCTATATCTACACCTAAATTTTTTGCATATACTGGATCTAAAGCATGCTCTGCATCTATAAAAGCTACTTCTCCATTCATTTTTTGTGCTTCACTTATTATATGTAAGGCCAAAGTTGTTTTACCTGAAGATTCAGGACCATAAATTTCTATTATTCTACCTCTTGGTACTCCTCCTATTCCTAATGCAATATCTAAACTTAAAGCACCTGTTGGTATTGCTTCAACATTCATAGCAGTAAATTCTCCAAGTTTCATGATAGAACCTTTTCCAAACTGCTTTTCTATTTGGCTCATTGCCACTTCCAATGCTTTTTTCTTTTCTGGGTTTTCGTTACTCATAATTTCCTCCTCTAAACATTTGTTTGTTATATTATATACCATTAAAATTTTTTGTCAATACTTTTTTTAATTTTGTCTATACCAATTTTCAATATTATAAAAAACATTAAACCAATTAGGTTTTTGATCTCCTAATAAATTAGTATTATATACAACATATTCTCTATTTCTATATAGCGATACAAAAGGTACATCTTCCATATAAATTTGTTGTAATTCTGTATATTTTTCTCTAAGAGTCTTTTCATCTTTTGCTGTATATGTATCATTTAATAATTCTACAGCTCTATCATTATGATAATTTGCTAAATTATTTTCTCCAAAATATCTTGTTAAATTTGGTGCTGCAGATATATCAACACCTGCTATTATCATATCATAATTTTTATTTTCTAAATAATATCTATACTGCGAATCTGAAACTTTTCTAACATTTATAATTATACCTATATTGGCAAGTTGGTTTTTTATTGTCTCTGCTACTGCTACTCTTCTTACATTAGAAGAATTTACAACTAAATCAAATGTTGTTCTCAATGTTTTATAATTTTCAACTTTCTGCCATTGCTTAGATCTAAATGTCCAACCATTTTCTTCTAAAACTTGTTGTGAATATTCTGGATTATATGTATTATAAGAAACATCATTATTATATAAATAATTTCCATAATCTAATGGGTATTCACAAGTATAATAATTATTATCAAAAACTGTTGATACAATATTACTTTTATCTATCCCGCATGTTATTGCTTTTCTTACTTCTTTTTTACTTAAAACATCATCTTGAGTATTTATAGCTATAAAATCATATTCTCTTGCTTTATATTCTTGCACATTAAACCCTATTGTTCCAATATATTCTTTAAAATTTACATTACTTGTTGGAATTAAATCTATATTACCTATTTTAAATGCATTGTATACTTCTCCCATTGATGTATAAATATTTACTGTAATCGTATCAATTTTTGAATTCTTAGTTTTATCCCACCACTGTTCATTTTTTATCAAACTAATAAAAGAACCTTCTAACTTATCAATTTTATACATTCCTGTTCCTGTTGGAATTTTACTACTATTTAAAAAATCTTCATTTTCATAATTTTTACTAGATAATATAGGAAAAATTAAATTATATTCAAAAAAAGGTTGTACTGAAAAAAGATTTATTTTTATAGTTTTATCATCAATTACTTCTAATCCTGAAATATTTGCCACATTATCTTTATAAATAGACTCTATTCCTTCTTCTTTTAATTTATCAATTGTAAATTTAACATCTTGTGCAATTAGAGGACTTCCATCTTGCCATACAACATCATCTTTTAATTTTATGACATATGATGTATCTCCTGTTTTTGAACATTCTTTTGCAAGACAGTTAGTTAAACTATAATCACTATTTATATTCATTAATGGTTCAAACACTAGTTTATCTATAAATTGTATATTCTTATTTTGGCTTAATATAGGATTTATAGTGTCATATTGATGAATACCCAATCTTAAATTTGTTATCATTTGTTGTTGTTCAACTTCTTGAACTTGATTATATCCTATTTCTTTTTCTTTATTTTGATTATATATTGTATATACTCCAAAACCAATTAAAACAATTACAATAATTATAAATATATATTTAAAAAAATTAACTTTCAAAACTTTCACCCCAACTACTTTAAAATAATATAATAAAATATACAAATTTTCAAGATTATAGAAAAAAATAAGAGAGCTTTTATTAGCCCCCCAATTTAATATATATAATTTTCATAAATTATTTTCTAGACTCGACAATAAGTTTTATTCCTGTTCTATCTTCCCCTTCTACTTCAACTTCTGCAAATGCTGGTATACATACTAAATCGACACCTGATGGTGCTACAAACCCTCTTGCAATTGCAATTGCTTTAACTGCTTGATTAAGAGCTCCTGCTCCTATAGCTTGCATTTCTGCTTTTTGAGTTTCTTTTACCAAACCTGCTATAGCTCCAGCTACTGAATTTGGATTTGATTTTGATGAGATTTTTAAAATTTCCATTTTTTTGCCTCCTATAATTTTATTTTTTGTATTATTTATTAACTACATTTATATTTATATTATATTTTAATATAAAAGTCTATAGAATCTTGGTAAAAAAAGGAATAATTCATCGCGTATTTATATGTATATTCTGCATTTTCTACGAATTTACTCTAGTAATTTTGGTTGTTCGACAATCTTCATCATTAATATCTATAATACAGCCATTAAATATTGAATCACCATTAGCTACTTTGTATCTTTCTGGTAATGATGTTATAAATCTCTTTATTGAAGCTTCTTTATTCATACCTATAACTGAATCAGATGGACCAGTCATACCAATATCAGTAATATATGCTGTTCCTTTATCCAGTATTTTTTCATCTGCTGTTTGGACATGGGTATGAGTGCCATAAACTAAATTCACTTTTCCATCTAAAAAATATCCCATAGCTATTTTTTCTGCTGTTGCTTCGGCGTGAAAATCTATGATAATTATATCAACAATACTATTTATTTGTTTTATTATTTCTTCTACCTTTGTAAAAGGATTATCTGAAAGTACATTTATATCAACTCTACCAATTAAATTAATTACACCAATTTTTTTATCCTTACATTCATATATTCCATATCTGTTTCCAGGAACATTTTTACTGTAATTTGCAGGTATAATCAAATTTTTATTATTAATAATCTTAAAAATGTCTTTTTTACCCCATGTGTGATTTCCCATAGTTATTACATTAACGCCTATATCAAGTAATTGATTATAAATTTTTTCAGTTATTCCCATACCATCTGCAGAATTTTCTGCATTAGCTATAACAAAATCTATTTTTTTATGTTCAACTATATTTTTTAGTTCTTGCTTAACCCTCAACACCCCTGCTTCGCCTACTATGTCACCTATACATAAAATCCTCATCTAAAACCTCCATAAGTATATTATTTTCATAATATTATATTACTATAAATATCATTTTTTATCAATAATAAAAAACCTAATATATCATTTTTGACATATTAGGTTTTTCTATTATTTTATAGGAAGTTTACTTGTTTTATTTAGCATATTCAATTGCTCTAACTTCTCTAATAACATTTACTTTTATTTGCCCTGGATATTCCATTTCAGATTCTACCCTTTTAGCTACATCTCTTGCCATTATAATCATTTCACTATCAGATACTTTATCAGGTTTTACTATTAATCTAACTTCTCTACCTGCTTGTATAGCAAAAGATTTTTCAACTCCATCAAAAGAATCTGCTATTTCTTCCAATTTTTCTAATCTTTTAATATATGTTTCTAATGTTTCTCTTCTAGCACCTGGTCTTGATGCAGATATTGCATCAGCAGCTTGAACTAAAATAGCCTCTATTGTTTTCGGTTCTACATCTCCATGATGTGCTTCTACAGCATTTATTACAATTGGTGATTCTTTAAATTTCTTCAAAACATCTACACCAATCTCTACATGTGTTCCTTCCATATCATGGTCTAAAGCTTTTCCTATATCATGTAATAAACCTGCCCTTCTTGCTATCTTTGGATCTGCTCCTATTTCCTCAGCCATTATTCTTGCTAAATTAGATACTTCAATAGAATGATTTAAAACATTTTGTCCATAACTTGTCCTATACTTTAATTTACCAATTAACTTAACTAAATCTGGATTTAAACCATTAACTCCTGTTTCTAACATAGCTCTTTCACCCTCAGATTTAATAATGTTCTGAACTTCTTCTTTAGCTTTTTCAACCATTTCTTCAATTTTAGCAGGATGTATTCTGCCATCTTCTATTAGTTTTTCTAGTGCTATTTTAGCTACTTCTCTTCTTAAAGGATCAAAGCCAGATAAAATAACAGCTTCAGGAGTATCATCTATAATTAAATCTATACCTGTTAATGTTTCTAGAGCTTTTATATTTCTTCCTTCTCTACCAATAATTCTACCTTTCATATCATCATTAGGTAAAGAAACAACAGATACAGTCGTTTCAGAGGTATGGTCAGCAGCACATTTTTGTATCGCATAACCCACTATTTCTCTTGCACTTCTATTAGCTTCTTCTTTAAATTTTTCTTCAACATTCCTTATCATACTTGCTTTTTCATCCACTAAATCTTTTTCTAGTTCATCTAATAAATATTTTTTTGCTTCATCTGTTGTAAATCCAGATATTCTTTGTAATTCTGCTTTCTGTTCGTTTAATGTATCTTCTAAAGATTTTCTTACATTATCATTTTCAAGATACTTTTTTTCTAAATCTTTTTCTTTTCTTTCTAAATTTAATGAACGATTATCTAAAGCTTCTTCTTTTTGAATTATTCTTTTTTCTTGTAATTGTACTTCGCCCCTTCTTTCTTTAATCTCTTGATCTAATTCATTTCTAGCTTTTAACATTTCTTCTTTTACTTTTATAATTTCTTCTTTGCTTTTATTTTCAGCCTCAATTTTGGCATTTTCCAATATTCTTTTAGCTTCTTCTTCAGCACCTTGTATTTTAGATTCAGCAATTCTTTTCCTTATAAGAACACCCAAAGGTATAAAAATTACTGCTGAGATTAGAAAGGTGAATACAATTATTATGATTTTATCCATAAATAACTACACCTCTTCTTATTAATTTTTCAATGTACATAAAAATATATTATATTATTTTATATTATATTTAAACCTACTATATTATTTTATATTTATTATTGTAAACTGTCAATAGTAAAATTTAAAATTACTAAATTTGGTTATTAAAGTTATATTTAAATTAAATAAAAAATTTATATATTTGC
>CALXBW010000023.1 GCA_944386645.1 uncultured Clostridia bacterium
ATAGAGAAGTATAAGAAGGATATATATAATAATTTAGAAGTCAAAGGCATTTAGGAAGACCCCAGCTATCATTTTGACGATAAATTATTATATATATCCTTTTTGTACGGTTTATTTTTGATGTGAATTTTATTTTAAACGATATTTTATTCTACAAATTCATAATTATCTGTTGGTAATTTTGCTCCACTTCTTTTTAATAATTCAAATGAATCATATTCCGTCATTCCATAAGTTTCCAAGATTTTTTCAATATCAGGTCGCGTAGGTTCAGGTAATCTAGCTGCAAATGTAGCAAATAATTTTGGATTATTATATAATGCATTAATTTGAGGAAATGCAATTAATGGTTTAAACCCTTTTTTTTGTGCCTCTTTTACATTTTCTAAAATATATTTAAAATAAAAAGTTTCATTTTCTTTATATAAAATTGCAACTTTATATTTATTTCCATTAACATCTGTCCAGATCAAATAAACTAAATCTTTTTTCATTTTACTTTTACACCTCATCTTTCAATTCATAAATTTCTATCATCCTATTTCTACGTTCTAAAATATACATTTTTAACAATTTTTTCATATCTTTAATTATTATATTATCATCAAATTGATTTAATATTTTATCAATATTTCTTTCATTAATATTATGTTTAATTTTTTTAATATATTGTACTGTTAATTCATAATCATTATCTTTTAATTTTTTTAATAAATCAAATTGTCTAATTGGTCTTTCATTCTCCCAACCAATTGCAGATTTTGATTTTGTGTTTACTAATGCTTCAAATTTCATTTTATCTTTAAAAAAAATACTTAAATCACCATTATCTTCATATGCACATAATGATGAACCATTATCATATAAAGGACACAGAGAATAATTAATAATTATATCAAACATATTTTCAGTTGTTTTATACACGGATCCTCTTGTTAAAATTGCCCAATTACTATGATGCCTATCACTATTTCCTATTAAAATATCAAATATTATTATTTTATAAAATTCTGACATATCCAATATTCCTCTTAAGCTATTTTTTATCATTTGTACTGAATATTTAGTCTTTGTATATACATCTTCCAATTTATCTTTATCATAATATGGATATTTATTTTCAATAAAAACTATACCTTCTAATAAATTTATATGTTCATTTTTTTCAAGTTCATTATCTATTAAATTATAACTCATTGAACCTATTCTTCCGTTTATATGTACCTATATCAACTTTAGCACATTCTACATTTATTAATTTTCCAATTTCTGTTGCCAATTTTTCTGCCCAAAATTCTCCTGTTATAATACCATTTTCTTTATCTTTTAACTTGGGAAATTTAAATAGTCCTCTTTTATTTGTTGTAGGATTAATAAGCCAAACTTTCTCACTTGCACCACTACCAAATCTTCCAGACTCAATATCTTCTATCCAGTTATCAAAATTTTTAACTTCAAACATAGGATTCCTCCTTATAATGAATTTTATATATAATTTAACTTTTTTATAATTATATTTCTTCGCTTTATATAACATATTTTATTATTAAATTATAAGTTATAATTAAGATACTAATATTTTATATTTTTTATAAATAATAGTCAATTTTCATCTTCAAAAAAATCTCAGGTTTATGCTAAACCTGAGATTTTTTTATTTACTTTATTTTTGTACTTCCTTTTTAATTACCACATTTTTTCCGTCTAATTTTACCATTCTTACTGGCTGATTTCTTTCTTTTCTATATAGCTCATACTCATAGCACAATATTAAGCTTCCTGCTGATGCTATAAATCCTAATACTATTATTAATATTGATATTTCTTTTCCTGTTGCTACTGTTACTATTACTGTTGCTTCTGCCTGATTATCTCCTGCATTTTCTTCTTCAAATCCTGCTGGATTTTCTACATTATTTATTAATGCTATATTTTTCTTCTCTCCAAAGTTTGTCTCACTTGCTTGCCATTTTAACACTACCTCTATGTCTTTACTCTCTCCTGCCTTCAATTCTACTGCATATTTCATTGTTCCATCTGCATTAATTATCCATTCACTTGGATTATTGCTTGATACTTCAAATCCTTCTGGTATCTTTTCTATTACTTCTCCTTTTCCGTCTATTTCTCCACTGTTGCTTACTGTTATTACATACCTTATTTCTACTGGGGTTGTTGTTATTTCTTTTCTATGTATTTCTACTTTAGTTAAGCTTCCATTACTTACTTCTTTTTCTTCTCCTTTTATTGTTACTGTCTTTACCTTCTTACTTATTTCCATATTAAAGCTCATCTTTTCATAATAGTATGTTACTGTTTCATCATTTTGACTTAATATTCCTTCTCTATTTATTGGTAACATGTTTTCTACTAGCTTGTAATATGGTATTTCTTTTTCTTCTGTTTTATACTCTTCTCCTACATATCCTTTTATTTCATATCCATATGTCTTTTCTTCTCCGCTATCATCAGTATATCTTATTTCTTCTTTTGTTTCTCTATCTACATATTTTACTATTACTTTTCCACTTGGAATTTTCTCATAATAGTATGTTACTACAATCTCTTCTTCTGTCATTGTTCCTTCTTTATTTGTTGGCTCTGGCTCTGCCTTTTGGTAATTTTCTATTACCTTTCTTTCTGTTTTATATTCATCTCCAACATATCCTTTAATTATTTCATCTTCTGCTAGTTTTTCTCCTGTTTCTTTATCTATATAATGTACTATTACTCCTCCTGCTACTTGCTTTTTGTATATATATATTATTACTATATCTTCTTTTGTCATTTCTCCTTTTTCTTGTCCTATTACTTCTACTAGTTCATATCCTTCTATTTCTTCTGCTTTTGTTTCATAGCTTTGCTCTACATATCCTTCTACTACTCTTTCTGGCAATAAGTCTTTACCTTCTTCATCTTCATATTTTATGATTACTTTTGCTGGTGTCTTTTCATAGTAGTATATTACCTCTATTGTTCCTTCTTTATACTCTCCTTTTGTATTTCCTGTGTCTCCTACTAAATCATAGTTTTCTATGTCTTTTGGTAAAGTTACATATTCTTCTCCTACTTTTCCTGTCATTTCTTCCGCAGTTTCTAGCTCTTTTCCTGTTTCTTTTTCCACATATTTTACTATTACTGTTCCTTCTATTTCTACTTGTGTTACTTCTTCTGTTTCTACTGTGTTTTTCTCTTCTGTTTCATATAACTCTACTGTTCCTACAACTTTGTTTGTTACTCTACTTGCTGTTGAATCTAAATCTTTATATACCAATGTTATATTTTTTGTTATATCTACTTTATATGCTTCTCCTGATATGTCTGTATTTATATGTCCTAATTCTTTTGTCCATGTTATTGTTTGTAATTCTTCGTTGTATACTCCTCCATCTAAGTTAGATTTTTCTTCATCTATCTTATATGGCAATTCATCTACTATTGTTACTAAAGCTTCTCCTATGTACTCATCTATTTCTGCCTCATAATGTATTGTATATGGTACTTCTTGATTTGATGCTGTTATTACTGTTTCTGTTTCTTTTGTTATGTCACTCTTTAAGGCTGTTTCTTTTAGTTTATATCTATTTGTTACTATTATATCATTTGTTCCACCTATTTCTGGTTCTTCATAGTATTCTAAATCACCTTCATTAGTTTCTGTTTCTATTATACTGTACTGTATTTCTCTTCCTATTTCATCATATTTGTCTAAGTCTTTATATGTATATTCCCATCCATTTGCATTACTCAATTCTACTTGTGAATCTTCTACTACTTCTCCATCTGCTGTTAATTCTATTAACACACTATTTGGTCTTTTTCCTTTGCTATCATTATTATCTTCCCAGATCTTTTCTACTTTTTTATCCTCTTTATATTCTTGTTTTACTGTACTTGTTGTTTCTTTCTCATCTGTCTTTACCTCTTCTCCTCCTTTTTCTGGATAATTATCTGGATAGTATATCTTTGTTTCTCCACTTACTGTGTTTACTATATCTTCTGTTACATCTTGATCTACATATACTAATTTTACTACTTTATTAAACTGATATGTGTATTTTCCATTTGTAAATGTATCTACATTTACTTCTTCTTCCCATGTTATTGTGTTATCTTCTTCGTTGTATATTCCTCCTTGTAAATCTGATTTTGTTTCATCTATTGCTGCAGGTAAATTATCTGTTACTATTATTGTTGCTTTTCCTATGTAGTCATTTATCTGTATATTATATTTTATTTTGTATATTACTTGATCTTTTTCTTCTGTTAATACTGGTATACCATCTATTACCTTATTTGCTGTTGCTGTTTTTTCTATAGTACTTGTTATACTGCTTTCTTTTAGTTTGTAATAGTATGTTACTTCTATATCCTTATATGTCATTTTGCCTTTGTATTTTTCTGGTGTTTCATTTATGCATTCATAGTTTTGTGGCACACTGCTTGATTTTGTTGTTGTATAATTTTCTCCAACTATTCCTTCTTTTTGTTCATCTTCTGCTATTTTCTCTTCTGTATATGTTCCTGTTTCTTCATCATAAATATAATGATGTACTATTACTCTTGCTGGTATTTCTACTTTTTCTGTATGTTCTCCTGTTGCTGTATCTGTTTTAGTTATATTATCTCCTTCTTTTAATTCTATTTTTCCTTCTACTTCATTTCTTACATTTGCTCCTATTTCATCTATGTTTCCATAATTATATTTTAATGATATTGCTTTTGTTATTGTTATTTTCTTTGCTTCATTTGCTTTATATGTATCTATATTTGTTATATTTTCTTCCCATGTTATTGTTCTTGCTTCTGCATCATATGTTCCTCCTGCTAATTCTGATTCTTGTACATTTATTTCATATGGCAATTTATCTACTATTGTTACTTTTGCACTTCCTACATGGTCTTCTATAGTTGCTTCATATTTTATTTCATAATATACTGCCTCTTCTATAGTTGTTATTTTTTCTTCTCCTTCTTTTGTTATATTACTTTCTACTGTTGATTCTTGCTTTTTATATGGATTTTCTGTTTCGTTTGTTTTATTTCCATCTACTGTTGCTACATTTTTTATACTTGTGTCTTCACCTTCATATTCTACTGTTACTACAAAACTTACTTCCATACTACTGTTTTTGTCTACATCTATTTGCCATTTTATTTTATTTCCTTCTTGCACTCCATTATTATTTATTTGTTTTAAGCTTGTTCCTTCTGGTATGCTATCTTCTATTTCTAACTGTGTTAAATCTGTTTCAGATATATTTTCTACCTTTATTTTGTATGTTATTTCATCTCCTACTGTTACTTCATTTGCTCCTAGTTCTCCTTGTGTATTTCTCTTTATCTCTGCTGTTTTACTTATTTTTACTACTGGTGTTGTTACTTCATTTGTCTCTTCTTCTACTGTCTCACTCTCTTTTATTGTTCCTGCATTTTTTATTTCTCCTGTTACTCCTTCATTTACTGTTACTTCGAAGCTTACTCTTGTTTCTCCATCTTCTCCATTTGCTCCTTTTGCTGGTACATTTACTCTTATTCCATTTTGTAAATCTTCCTCTGTTAAATTTTCTTGTGCTACATTATCTACTTTTATTGAGCCTTCTACAAATGTTGTTCCTTCTGGTGCTTGGTCTTTTACTTCTACCGCTTTTGCTAATCCTCCTGTATTTCTAACTACTATTGTGTATGTTATTTTTTCTCCTGCTACTACATATCCATTATTTCTTTCTGTTCTTGCTAATTTACTTGCTGTTATTACTGCTCCTTTGTATGTGTTTGTTACTGTTAATCCTTCTATTTCTTTATTGTATTCTTCTAAAATTTCCTTTTCATCTGCTGTGTATTCTATTTCGTCTCCATTTTCATCATATTTTGGTAAATCTTCAAATGTATATTTCCAGCCATCTGCCTCATTTACTGTTTCTTCTGCTACCACTTCTTGTCCATTTTTTATTTGCAATGTTATTTCTTGTGGCTTTTCTTCTTTATTTCCTCCATGGTTCCATATCTTTGTTACTGTTATATCTGTTGTTTCATCTGGTACTGTAAATGTATTTGTTATTGTATATCCAGTTGTCATGTTTCCAGCTATACTACTTGTATAGAATTTATTTGTTGTTACTTCTTCTACTGTATAATTTATTTCATTTCCTGAATTATCGTATTTTGGTAGGTTTGTAAATTTGTATGTCCATCCATTGCTACTATTTAATTCTTGTCTTCCTACTTCAGTATCTCCGTTTTTTAGAACTACTGTTACTCCTGTTGGTCTCTTATCTTCTTGCTCTTCTGTATCTTGCCATACTTTACTTACATCTATACTTACTGTTTCTCCTGGTACTGTAAATGTATTTGTTATTGTATATCCTTGTGTTATACTTCCACTTATATTTGTATCATAGAAATATAAATCTCCTGAATTTACTTCTTTTTCTTCTACTGTGTAGTTTATAACATTGCCTAAATCATCATATTTTGGTAAGTTTTCAAATGTATATGTCCAATTATTACTATTATTTAATTCTTGTTTTGCAACTTCCTCTGTTCCATTTTTAACTACTATATTAACTGCATTTGGTCTCTTGCCCGCTTCGTTGTTATTATCATTCCATACCTTATTTACAGGTATATTTATAAAGTATTCTGCTGGTATTTCTTTCTCATCTTCTACTGTATCCTCTTTTTCTGGTGTTTTTAATTCTACTTTTCCTGTTACTTTATTTGAAATACTATTTTGTGTTGTATCTACATCTTTGTATACTAATGTAATCTCTTTTGTTATATTTACTTGTTTTGCACCATTTGTAAATGTATCTATATTTGAAATTTCTTCTGTCCATGTTATTGTTTTACTATCTTTATTATATACTCCTCCTGCTATATCTGACTTAACCTCATCTATTTCATATGGTAATGTATCTACTATTGTTATTGTTGCATCTCCCTTATAAGTATCTATTATAGCGTTATAGTTTACAGTATAATCAATTGCTTGACCTACATTAGTTACCTTTTCTACATTACTTTCTTTTGTTATAACAGGTGTTTCTATATTAGGTGTTTTCAATTTATAGTAATATATAACTACTATTATATCCTTTGTCATAGTTCCACTTGAGTTTTCTGGAACTTCAACTAATTCATAGTTTGGAGCTACATTTTCAGCTTCTTTTGTAGCATAAATATCTCCAACTACTCCTTGTTTTGTTTCATCTTGTACTGTTCCACCATCTACTGATGGTACTTTATCTGTTGTATTTTCTATATAATGATGAACTATAACAGTTGCTGGTATTTTTTCAAATTCTGCTACAACATGCTTATCTTCTGTCATATCAATAAATTTATCTAATGTTACTGTTCCATTTTGATTTGGTGTAAATATAATTTGTTCATCATTTACTAGTATTTCTTTAATTTGATAATTTTCATCTGGTGTAATTACAATATCTTTTTGTGAATCTTCTCCATATATTACTGTTTCATATGGAGATTGACCTTCTCCTGAGATACTTCCACCTTTAACGTCTACTTCTTCTCCCATTGCATTTGTTTCTTTGTGTGTTTTTACTTCTGTTGTTACTTCAACATTTTTTGCTTTGTAATAATATATTACAACTGTTTCATCATTTGTATAAACACCTTCTTGATTATCTGGAATTATTGAAATTTCATATTTAGGACTTAATTCATCTGAGGTTAATTCATTTGTTATGTAAATAGTTCCTATTTCTCCTGTTAATGTTTCATCTTGAGCTGGCTCTCCTGTAGCTAGTGGTACTCTTTCATCTGTTCCTTCTATTAAATGCTCTACTGTTATTGCTACTTGTTTTTTAACATAATAATATGTTACTACTTGTTGTTCTTTAGTGTATGTTCCACTTGCATTATCTGGTATTACATATTCTCCGTTTACTTTTTTTAGTTCATATTCTTCTAGATCCATTTTTGGTGCTGTTGTATAATATTCTCCTATATTTCCGCTTAAAATCTCATCTGGTGCTACTGATATTTCATTACCATCTATATAATGATGAACAAGTACACTAGATGCTGTATTACTAAATGTTACAACTACATGTTTATCTGATGTCATGTTTGTAAAGTTTGGTAATGTAACACTTCCATCATCTGCTGTTGTAAATCCATAATTTTCACCATTTATTGTTATTTTTACAACTTTATAACCTGTATTTGGTTTAATTTCAATATCTTTTTGTGAATCTTTTCCATATTCTACTGTTTCATATGGCTGTTCATCTTCTCCTGAAATACTTCCTCCTTTTACTCCATTTACTTCTTCTACATCTGTTGTTATTTTATATTTCTTTAGTTTATTATTTACTGTTATCTGTGAAGATTCTGGTATTTCTGGAGCTGTTACTATTTCACCATAGTTAAATATAAATGAATCTGTATATTGTGTAAGTGTTAAGCTATTTCTATCTGTGCTATCTGAATTTACACTACTACTATTAAAGTATCCTACTGCTACAAATTCGTTTTCATCTCTTTCAGTAATATCTGTTACCTCATTATAGTTATCTCCCCATACTTCTTTTTGCCACTCAGGTGTTCCATCTTGTGAAAATTTTAGAACAAAACCACCCTGTTGAACACGAAATTCATCACATGTTGCCATGTTGCTATAAGTATATCCGCCTACAATATATCCACCATCTGTTGTATTTTTAACAGAAGTAACTAGATCATCACTATTTCCTTGTACAAACTTGCTACTTTCTATTATATTAGAATTCATATCATATACTGATATTATTCCATCATAACCACCTTCTGATTCTGTACCTTGTGCTGTTCCTGTATAATTTCCTACTATTACATATTTTCCATTTTCTAATCTTGTAACATTATTTGCATTAAAATCTAAGATTATTTTCTCTGTTATATTTCCGTCTTGATATGTATCTATTCTACCTGTTGTTGTATCTGTTAATCCTTGACTTACTATAACTGCTTCTTGACTATTTTCTCCTTCTATTCCTGTTACTTTAACTACTGCTGGTATTTCTGCATCATTTACTACATTTCCATTTATATTAGAATATTCAACAATTTGTGCATTTCCTGCAGTTTTTGTTATTCCAACAAGTACATTTCCTTGTATGTTTTGTCCTAAAGCTGTGGCATCTGCATCTACTCCAGATACTTCTACTTCTTTACTCCATTCATAATTTCCACTACTTCCAAATTTAACTACTAATGCTTTTTTATTTGCACTATTATTTGCTAAACCTGTATTTACCTCTCCTGCTGTTAATGTATTTCCTGTATAATATCCAACTGCTACATAGCCTTCATCATTTGTTTGAATTACTTTGTGTAATTTTGTTTCTCCATTTAATGTATATACTGGTTTTGCAAATTCTAGATTTCCCTCTTCATTATATTTTGCAATAAAACCTGACCATTCACTTGAATTTACTTTAATATCTGATATTCCATCTTTATTAAAATCTGCATTATCTACAAAGTATCCTGATATTACAAATCCATTATCTGATGTATTATCTACTGATTCTATTTTCTCCCAGTTTGTTCCTGATACTTGATCCATCATTGATGTACCAAATGTTGTTTCTTGGGCTTTACTTGCATCTATACCAAAATAATATGTTCTATCTTCTTCATTTTCTGGAAGTTCATATCCTTCTGGTGCTTCTATTTCTACTGCTTTATATAAACCTGATTTTAATCCATATGAAATTTCTCCATTCTCATCTGTTTCTACTACTGGAACTTGTGTATTCATTCCATCTACTACTATGTTTTTAACAAAACCTGCATCTAATCCTCTATCACCTGAACTATCTTTACAATATGAAAACGATATTGTGTATATTCCTGCCTCTAAATCTTGTTTTATTGTTGTAAAAGATAAATTATTATAATCTGTAATAGAACTATTTCCACCTATTTTAGTAGATGTTCCACCTAAAGTTTCATTTGTTTTAATATTTTTTATTGTATAATATACATAATCATAACTTGCACTTTCTGAAGAAACAGCCCAATCAAAACTAATACTTCCACTCTTCTCTATTGTAAATTCTTTTGATGTCATTGTACTTGTATTACTTGTTTCTCCTCCACTTTTGTATGTTCCATCTTCTAATTTACTCCATGTAAGTGTTTCTTCATCTAATGGAAATGTAATACTTCCTGCATCAACATTCTCAGTAAGTGCTCCCACTTCATTTCCATTTATATCTTTTGCATAACCTATTTCATTATAGTTTTCATCTATTTCATATATTACAAATTTAGCATTTGGAATTGGTGTTTTAGTTATTCCATCTACTTTTGTTATTTTGAATAATGGTTCATCTTCTAATTCTAAGTTTATAACAGCATTTTCACTATCTGCATTTTCTACATTACTATTTCTTAAGAAGTTTTCTCCTATAATTTCTAATTCTAAATTTCCTTGGTCATTTCTTGTCGCTCTAAATTGTAATTCTCTTTCATCTATTGCATAACCTTCTGGTGGTGTTATTTCTTTTAATGTATATACACCTGTAATATATTTTCCTTCTACATATTCATATAAGTTTGGTATTGTAAGTACTCCATTTTCATCTGTTATATATGTTTCACCTTTCTCGTCTATTCCTTCTCCTGTTATCATGTATTGTGCACCTTTTAATATCATATCTTCGTCTTTTGCAAATTTCTTTAATTGTAGTTGATATGTAGGTATCTTTTCATCTGTAAGTTCTGCTGTGACTGTGTCTTGTGCATCTAATCCTGTAATACCTTTTCCTATTACAACTTGTGAATTACTTTCAAAACTTCCACTTACTATTACAAAATTCAATTTGCCAGAATTATTTTCTACTTTAAATTTAACTGGTTCTTTATTTACATAGTAGCCATCAGCTTCTGTTTCTGTTAAATTATATTCTACTTCTTGAGATAAACCTGTTAATAATATTTTTCCTTCTTTATCTGTTGTTGTTATAATACCTGAGCCTAAACCTTCTCCTTCTAATTTATATTTTACTCCTTGTAAAACATTACTATTTTCTTGGTCTTTTTTAGTTATTTCCAATTTATATTTTGGAGTATTTTCTATTACAAAATCTATAGTTCCCCTAGCATCTGTTGTAGCTTGTATAATACTTGAGTCTTTTAATAGACCTTCTCCTGAAATCACATTTAATACTAATTTATCATCTTGTACTGAAACTTTAAATTTTATTTCTCCTTCTAAACTCTCATAAGAACCTGGTGTACGAATTTCTTTTAATGTATATGTTTTATCTACATATAGATTTTCTATTAATATATTTCCACTATTATTTGTCGTTCCTATTCTTGTTTCATCTTCTCCGTCTAGCGTTATACTAAATGTTGCTCCTTGCACTGGAACCTCAGTATTTTCTTTTAATTTTTGTATATTAAAATTATATTTTCTTTCTATTTTAAATCCTAATTTAGTTGTTTCTGTTTGTGTTTTATATTTTCCTTGCTCTGTATCTAAACAGAAGTATACTGCATGTGTACTATATGATACATCATTATATTGTACTGTTGATGGTACTTGTATTTTATATGAAAATACTCTATTTTCTTCTATTGCTAATACATAATCTCCTAAATCAATTAAATATGTTTTTACTTTAGAAAAGTTTGGTGTAGTTGTCCAACCATTTTCTGGATTATTTATATCATTTGTAGGATTTTCATTTTCTGAATAATATACTGTTACTTTGTCTTTCATATCATCTGGTACAGTAATTCCCTCACTTAACATTTGTGTTGTATAGTTAGAACCTAAATCTGTACCATTAATAGAGAAATCATTTCCTTTAAATGGTATTTTCCCTAAAATATTTACATCACTTATTGTTCTTTGGTAGTTGTTTGTAATACTTACATTTACTGTTGCTGTATCTACTTCTGTTTTATCTATAGTAGCTATTTGTGGTGCTATAGCAATTTCTTTTTCTTCATTATAATCTGTTGCTTGTTGATTTGTTAATAATGAACTTGGAGACACTATGAATAAACTATCTGTAGCATAGTTTATGTTTTCAGTTACATTTTCATCTCCATCTATATCATATACATCTTTGGTACTTTGCTTATAATCATCACATATCTCATTATATCCATATAATTTTACATCTCTAGTTTGTGTTACAGCTCTTGGATCTGCTGTTAAATTAGTGCTTATTGTAATACTATATGTTTCTTCTTCTACGTTTTCTGTTTCTACTCTTATAAACTTTTGTCCATTTTTTTCATATATTTCATATGCTAATATTTTTACATTAGAATTAGATATATTTATATTATTTATTTCTACATCTAATATCTCTTTTGGTAATTCTATTAAAAATTTACCATTTCTCCAACCTTTAATATTATAATATCCAGCTTGTGCATTAATTGTTAAATTAATATTATCTTCTTTTATTTGTGTTCCTATTGTATCTCTATTTACTGTAAGTGTAGCTACTGATCCTGGTGCTTCATAAAGTGCAACACCTATATCATCATTTATATGAGTGTAACTACTATTTCCTTGAATTTGTATATTGCCTGTTAAATATGTATATATTTTTTGTAAATTATCAAATTCAGTTTTATTATTAAATATATCCACTAACACATTATCATTTATTTCTTTTATATTATATGCATATAAAGTACTGTTTTTATTTGCTTTACTTGTTTCTATTCTAATATGCTTTACAGGCGTTTCATATGTATATGGATTAGAACTATTATATTTTTCCAAATCGTCTTTTGTAAATGTATTTATTTCTTTCCCTGTTTCATCATTTATTACTTTTATATATCCATTTTCACCTAATGTATTTTCTGCTCCTGTAAAATATATTCCTACATTACTTGTATAATTTGACATATTAAAATATTCATTAGAACCATTTTGGAATCTATCTGTAAATGGATCTTTTGTTTCTTTCATCTGAATTGAGTCTATATTTTCTGTATTTCCTGTATATGCTTCCCATCTTACTGTATATAAATCTTCTGTTTCTTCTGCTATTTTATTATATAATTTTAATGGTTCTTCTTTTGATACAACATATTGTCCATCATAAGTTCTATATTCCCCTATTGTTACATCAAATATTGCAACTGAGCCTTGTAGTTTTCTCCATAAAAATGTTATTGTCCTTTCTGCCACATTTGATTTTATTAAATTTTCAAATTCTGGATTTGGATTATTATATCCTTCATAATATGCTTTTACTGGTACTTGTATACTTAATGTATCTTCTGTTAAACTTTCATATACTTCATATGGATATATTACCTTTAATGAAAATTTATTAGAGTTTGATACTGCATTTGAAACTATTCCATTACTTTCTAATGTTGACTCTCTTTTTAATATAAAATTTCTTGTTTCTTGATTATATTCAATTGATACATTATTAGATGTTGTTTCTACAGATATTGGTTTATATCCATTTATTACTGGCAAAGTTCCTTCTAATACTGCATCTTTTAATATTAGTTCATCAACATCTTCTCTAGTTGTTACACTAAATGATAATGTAACATTTTTGTTTGTTTCATCTACTATATTGTCTATATTTTGTGTTCCTGAATAACTATAAATACTAGTTTGTACTTCTCCATGCCAATCAACTGTAAAATTTACAGTTTTGCTTATTTGAGTCTGAGTTCCATCATCTGCTATATGTGTTCCTGTAAGTATTATACTATTTATTTTGCTATATTTTGTTGTATCATTTCCAAAACTAGAGGCTTTTATTGTTCCATACATTAGTTTTTGTGTTCCATTTTTCATATCTTTTAATTCAATTGTAGTTGTATTATTAGATATATAATTGTTTTTTACAACATTATCTTCTACTAATGCTGTTTGTAAATTTATATTTTGTGCATTTATTGTTATTTTTCCGTTTTTTAATGTTCCATTTGTAAGCACATTAATATCCATGTAAAGTGTATCTGTTTCTGATATATCTCTACATGTTCCACGAATAGATTCTGCATATCCATCTCCATCTAAATCACGTAAGAAAAAGGCATCAAATTGTACATATTGTGAATCTGTATTTTCATCACCTTCTTGTACTTCTTGATACTCCATTGATCTTTTTATTTCTGGATTTCCTTGTAATGTAACTTTTTCATTTTGCTTATAGATAGATATTCCAATTACACCAATTAGCATTAAAAATATTGCTACTATTCCTGTAATTTTTACAATTTTCTTCTTTTTTGTATCCATCTTTTTGCCTCCTGTTTTTATCATTTATTTTTTGCTATATTCGATTGCTCTACTCTTCACACTGCATCGCTACCAGGTCTCAGTGCTACTTAATGTAAAGTGCTACTCGACAGGCGCTGAAGCCGTAGTAGCTGTTAGTCGGAGTGCTGTAGTTACGATCGCCCGCTGGAAAGTCTGTACCAGTATAGGTGTAATAACCGCCCCTATAAACCCTGCCGTTGGTGCTAGAAGCCTCCATTGTCCACTCCCCTACATTTCCCGCTAAGTCATATATATTTGCTGTTTTCCATGTTTCACTATATCCTGTTGCTCTTCTACTTCCAGCTCCTTCTTCTATATTATTACTGTAATTTCCCCAATCTGATGAATCACATATTTCTTCTTTTGTTTTATTTTCACTTTCTATTAGCCACATTAATGTTCTATCCCATTGGCTTCCCCATATCATTCCGGTTCCTACTTTATTATTACTTCCTTTTAATGTCTTACATTTTTTATACATTGTATACCAATTTTGATAATTAATATCTGTATTCCCTTTTTGTACTACTACTGTGTCTTGGCTTAAATTTCCTGTTTCATATCTTCCTATATAAAACCCTCCATATTTTTCTACACTTTCTATCATATTATTAAATTCTTTTTCTAACTGTATTAAAAACTCATGTGTTGACTCTGCTCCTAATCCTAATGTTTTTAATATCGAATCTTTATCATAATCACTGACTATATCTGGCTCTCTATAACCTCTGCTAGATGATATTCTCATAACTCCATTAGTCTCACTCCAATTAAGTGGATATGTTCCTGTTTTTTCATCATAATTAGCATTTGTACTACTCATTGCAAAGTTATACAATTTCCCCCACTTCTTACCATTACTATCTGTTCCATACATCTTACTTGCATCTGGTACTGGTATCCACACATATTGGTTTCTTGTTGTTTTTGCTTGTTCTACATTGCTATCTGTTACCTCTTCTGTTCCTTCATATATTACATATCCTGTATCTATTTCATTTTCTCCTTTTGCTTTACTTCCTACATATCCTTCCGGTACTGGCACCTTATCTCCACTTGCATCTAGCTGCATTATCGCTTCTACTTCTGGATCAATTTCTTCATTTGTTGCACTTACATTTGCTTTGGCTACACTTTCTATTGCATTTATATTTTTTGTATTTTCTAAAGCAACTCCTACAATTACTAATACCACTACAAATAATACAATTAATACAAATGCTATCTTTATTTTTATCTGTTTTTTCATTATATGCCCTCCTCTATTTTATTTTTTATCTCTAGCATTTTTATTTGCATACAGTTATTTTTCTTTTTTTACACAAATCGTCATACTGCATACTTTTTACCTCCTATTTTTAGTCATATCTTGATAATATACATAAGTTACATAATTAAATTGTATTATCTTTTTATATAACTATCAATATAGGGATTTTTTATACTTTTCTCGCATAAGTACGGAAGTTACATTTCTCGACTTTTATTAAGTTTTTATTACATTTTCCATTATTTTGAGATAAGATTTTATTTTTTCTTACGGAAAAGCTAGCTGCAACCGTATCTACAAACTTTTGCTAGGAGCAAAAGTTTGTGGTTAATAATGAATAGTGAAGAATGAATGATGGAGAATTTATTTTGTAGAGTAAGTAGGAAAATTAATGTATTATATTGAATAAATTTTGAATGTGATTGAAGATGTTTTTAGAATTTGTTATATAATTTAATGAGGAATGTTCATGGGCAAAATCTTTGATTTTGAGCCTGAAGAGCATCTGCAACCGATGGTTGCAATGAATAATGAATGGTGAAGAATGAATGATGAATGATTTATTTTGTAGTAGAATAAATAGGAAAATTAATAAATAGAGAAGTATAAGAAGGATATATATAATAATTTAGAAGTCAAAGGCATTTAGGAAGACCCCAGCTATCATTTTGACGATAAATTATTATATATATCCTTTTTGTACGGTTTATTTTTGATGTGAATTTTTATTTAAAGATATTTCTTCGAAGAAACTGGCGAACAGCTGACTGCAACCGATGGTTGCGATGAATGGTGAATGGTGAAGAATGAATGATGAGTGATTTTAATATTATTTAAATAGATAGAGAAGTACAAGGAGGATATATATAATAATTTAGAAGTCAAAGGCATTTAGGAAGACCCCAGCTATCATTTTGACGATAAATTATTATATATATCCTTTTTGTACGGTTTATTTTTGATGTGAATTTTTATTTAAAGATATTTCTTCGAAGAAACTGGCGAACAGCTGACTGCAACCGATGGTTGCGGTGAATAATGAATGGTGAATAGTGAAAACCGAAAAATTTATGAAATATAATACATTATTTTTCTACTGAATATTTTTCAGTTATAGTAAAATTATATTATTTCTAATCCAGCAAATTTTGCCATAAGTCTTTTATGACCTGCTTTATCGAAAGTTATATCTACTTTTAAATCTTTTCCTTCTTCTTCTACATAATTTATAATGCCTTCTCCGAATTTTTTATGATAAACTCTAACTCCTGCTTTATATTTTGTTAAATCTATATTATTTGAATCATTTGTTTTATTTAAATCTTTAAGGAAGCTCTCTGCTGTTCTAAAAGCAAATTCTGGTTTCTTCTTACTAAAAGATACTACATTATTTTTTGTTGTTTTAACACTATTACCATATTTCCACTCATAATTTGTATCAGAAAACTCCTCTTTTTTCTTACCACCAAATATGTCTTCTTGCTCAGTTTCTAGCATTTCTATAGGTATCTCTCTTAAAAATCTAGAAATTGGATTACATGTTGTTGAACCAAAAATTGTTCTTTGTTTTGCACATGTCATATACAAATTACTCTTTGCCCTTGTTATACCTACATAACATAATCTTCTTTCTTCTTCTAACTCTTTTTGCTCACCTATTGATTTGTATCCAGGAAAAATTCCTTCCTCCATTCCTACTAAAAATACAACTGGATATTCAAGTCCTTTTGCACTATGTAATGTCATTAATGTTACTGAATCATCTGTATCTTCAAGTCCATCTATATCACTAGATAATGATATGCCTTCTAAAAACTCTGTTAAAGAATTTTCTGCAAATTCTTCCTCAAATTCTATTGCAACAGTTAAAAATTCATCTAAATTATCTATTCTGTTTTCCGCTTCTTTAGTATCTTCTAATTCCAAAGCCTTCATATATCCAGATTTATTTAACACCTGTTTAATTAATTCAGAAACAGATAGTTCATCTTTTTGCTTTACACATTCTTCTATTACTTCTATAAATTCTCTAGTGTTTACAAATACTCTATTTAAATCAAATTCATTTGCCCTTTTTATTACTTCATACATTGATATATTATTTTGTGTTGCAATTTGTTCAATATTTTCTATACTAGTTTTTCCAACACCTCTTTTTGGTTCATTTATAATTCTTCTCAAACTTATATTATCCGCCTGATTATTTATTAATCTCAAATATGCAATAGTGTCTTTTATTTCTTTTCTTTCATAAAATTTTAAACCACCTATAATTTTATATGGAATATCCTCTCTTCTTAAAATATCTTCTATACTTCTAGATTGTGTATTCATTCTATATAATATTGCAAAATCTGAATTCTTTAAATACTCTTCACGTTTTAATCTATTTATTTGTTCTATAATATAGCTTGCCTCATCATACTCATTATCTCCACAAAATACAATAGGCTTTGCACCTTTTTCATTCTTAGTCCACAATTTTTTATCATATTTTGTTTCATTATTTTTAATTACAGCATTTGCTGCATCTAGTATATTTTGAGTACATCTATAATTTTGCTCTAATTTTATAATTTTAGTACCCGGAAAATCTTTTTCAAAATTTAATATATTTGAAATATCTGCTCCTCTAAAAGAATATATACCTTGATCATTATCACCAACAACAGTTATATTTCCATGTTTAGAAGCTAATATTGTTATTAATGTAAACTGTGCTTTATTTGTATCTTGGTATTCATCCACCAAAATATATTCAAACTTATCAGAATAATATTCCAACACATCTGGTTCTTGCATTAATACTTTAATTGTATAATTAATAATATCATCAAAATCTATAGCATTATTTTCTTGCAATTTTTTTTGATATAATGCATATATTGGAGCAATTTTTTCTTTTCTATAATCGCCTATTGCTTTTTTTGCATATTCTTGTGGTTCTAGCATTTCATTTTTTGCATTACTTATTTCTGATTGCACAGATCTATCACTTAACATTTTATCATCGATATTCAACTCTTTAAAACATTCTTTTATTATAGATCTCTGATCTGTTGTATCAAATATTGCAAATGTTGAATCAAATCCTAATTTATCTATAGTTCTTCTTAATATTCTTACACATATAGAATGAAATGTGCCTATCCACATATCTTTAACATTTTCTCCAACAAGGTTTTCCACCCTTGATTTCATTTCATTTGCAGCTTTATTTGTAAAAGTTATAGCTAATATGTTCCATGGTTTCACACCTTTTTCAATCAAATATGCTATCTTGCTTGTTAATACTTTAGTTTTTCCGCTTCCCGCACCAGCAATAACTAAACATGGTCCTTCTGTATTTATAACTGCTTCATATTGTTTATCATTTAATTCTTTCAATATATCTGACATTTTTACACTCCTTAAACTTTTGTTCGTATTCTATCATATAATTTATACTTTATCAATTATTTTATTAACTATTTCATATATTTCTTTTGCACAACTTCTATAAATCTCTATATCATATCCCCAAGGATCTTTTAAATCTAAATCTTTACTATTACCATCTGAAACAAATTCCTTCATTGTAAATACTTTTTCTTTTAATTTAGGATACATTCCTATAACCATTATCTTATGTGTATAAGTTGCACATAAAATATAATCCATTTCTTCTATATTTGAATTTCTTATATTAGTAGCTCTATGCTTTGTTAAATCCATATCATAATCATATTTCATAACATCAATAGCCTGTCTTGTTGAATGTGCACCATCTTCTGCATAAATTCCACAAGAATAAACCTCTATATCTTTTTTCTTTTCTTTTGCTAAATTCTCTAACATTATATGTGCCATCGCACTTCTACATATATTTCCAGTGCATACAAACATTATTTTCACCACACTACCACTCTCCTAGGATTTATTATACCATAGTTTAATTTTTATTTAAGTATTAATATTGATTTTTGTTAGTTTATTTTATTTAGTCATTTTAATACAAAGAAAAAATTAATATATCATTTTTGATAGTCGAGGTAGTTGTACATCGTAAGCTCATACTTACGAAGCATGTGAGACAGATAAAATGATATATTAATTTTTTTACAAACTTACAGCAAAAATTCCAATAATAAATCCCAATATATTCCCTACTGCTCCCATCCTTCCTTTATAAATTTTATTCGACTCAGGTATTAATTTACCCGAAACAATATATAGCATTGCACCAGCTGCAAAAGCCAAACACATACCTATTACCTCAACTGAAATCCCACCTATTAAAGCCCCAAAAAATGCTCCAATTCCTGTAGTTACACCAGATAATAATGTTAAAATTATTACTTTTGTTTTACTCATACCACCATTTTTCATAGGAACAGACATAGATATACCTTCTGGTATGTCATGCAATAAAATTGCAATAGCTAAAGCAAAACCTAATTTCATAGAAGACTCAAATCCAGAACCTATTGCTAATCCCTCTGGGAAATTATGAATTGCAAGCCCAATACCCACAATTATCCCTGTTTTTAATAGTGAACTATTTTTTCCTTTAGCTTCATATTTTTTATTAAATATTTTCTTTATAAAATTATCACAAAATATCATTGTTATAACCCCTAGTAATACTCCGTAAAATAGTATTTGTTATATTTGATATTTCAAGTGCTTCTGGTATTAAATCAAAACATATAATTGATATCATTAATCCTGCAGCAAATTGTAAAATAAAACTTAACATTTTACTTGAAGGTTTATTTAAAAAAGCTCCTAATATTCCACCTATTGTTGTTCCAAAAGTCCCAAATAATAAACCTAACAATGTAGTATGTAATATTGCATCCAATCTAATCACCCTAAAATATACTACTCTTATTAGATTTAATATATTCATAATAATTTTAAAGAAACCTAATGTACTTTTTATGAAGTAACAATTCGTGGGGACCAGCAAGCTTACAGTCTGTTATAAAATATTTTCACATTATTTTATTTTTTATTTTACAGACTGTGCAATGCTGGGAGTTACGAATAAAAAATACATTAGGTTTCTCTTGCACATATTTAAGAACATCTAATTATTTATAAAGATTTTTAATCCTCGTGTCCTTTTAATTTTTCAGCTCTATCATTTGCAATTAAATTATCTATCATCTCATCTAAATTGCCATTTAAAAAATCATCAACTTGGTAAATACTAAAACCTATTCTATGATCAGTAATTCTTCCTTGTGGATAATTATATGTTCTTATTTTTTCACTTCTATCTCCAGTTCCTACTTGACTTTTTCTTTCTTTTGCTAATTCATCATCTATCTTTTTTTGTTCAATTTCATATAATTTAGTTCTTAACATTCTCATAGCATATTCACGATTTTGAACTTGAGATCTTTCTGTTTGACATTCTGCAACTATACCTGTTGGTTCATGAATAAGTCTAACAGCAGATGATGTTTTATTTACATGTTGTCCACCAGCTCCAGAAGCTCTATATACTTCCATTTTTATATCAGATGGATTTATATCTATTTCTACATCCTCTACTTCTGGAAGAACTGCTACAGTCGCAGTTGATGTGTGTATTCTACCACTTGATTCTGTATCTGGTACTCTTTGAACTCTATGCACTCCACTTTCAAATTTTAATCTACTATATGCTCCTTTTCCTGTTATCATAAATGTTATTTCTTTATATCCTCCAAGTCCAGTCTCATTTTCATTTAAAATTTCAACTTTCCAATGTTTTTTTTCTGCATACATTGAATACATTCTAAATAAAGTACCGGCAAATAATGCTGCCTCTTCTCCTCCTGCTCCTGCTCTTATTTCACAAATAATATTTTTATCATCATTTGGATCTTTTGGTATTAATAATATTTTTAACTCTTCTTCTATTTTAGGTAATTTATCTTTAGCTTGCAACATCTCCATTTCTGCAAGTTCTTTTAATTCTTTATCCTCCATCAAAGTTTTTGAATCTTCTATTATCTTCAATTGATTTTTATATTCTCTATATTTATTTACAATATTTTCCATCTCAGCATGCTCTTTCATTAACTTTTGCCATTCTTGATTTCTAGCAATTACTTCTGGATTACTTATCAAATTAGTTAATTCATCATATCTTTTTTCTACTTCTTCTAATTTATCAAACATAATAAACTCCTCTCTGTGTTTATATAACTTTATCAATTATAATCTATTTTCTTAATAATTGCAATATTTACATAAAATGAAAAACCCCAATATAGATAAAATCTATATTGGGGAAAAAGTTAGAGTTCAACCTGGTCATAAAATCTATTACGATCAGCACTTTGAATATATACCAACTCTTTACGGGTTGGTCTTCGTTTTAGTGGACAGAAGGCATAAATTACTTTCTTTAATTTTTCTTTGTTGTATTCCAATAGCTGGGTTAAAATATTCTTGTTAAAACATGATTTCTGCACAATTATTATATTATAATCATGCATTTCCTCAAATACTTCTGCCAACTGCTTAGAATTTTTTACATCCTCCTTAAGAATTTTAGTTTGAATTTCTAAATTTCCGAATTTATCTTTTACCTCAGATTTTTGTTCCAAGGATAAAAAATACTTTCCAATCCATAAAATTTTACTACTTCTTCTTTTCATAATGTATTTGCTCCTTTATTATCTTTTTGTAGTTACTTTGATGTCTTTAGAGCTTTTATAAATAACCACTGTTGTTAGTATACCATATATAGTAAAATATGTCAATCATTTTATGTGAACTTTTTGTAAAAACTTTATTTTTAGATATATTATATTTATATAACACTTATTCATATAACAAAATTGTACATAATACTATAAAATTTATGTTGACTTTCACTTATAAAAGTGATATAAATATTATTGTTAATAATTTTTTATAATTCCTTGTTGCTTCATAAGGAAATTTACAACACAATTGGAGGAATTTATATGGTTAATAAGTATAATGGTGTAAGTGAAGAATTAAAAAAAATTGCAAAGGAAATAAGTAATAAATGTAATAGACATATTACACCAGAAATGATAACAAAATTAAATTATATTAAGTCTGAAGGAGTAAAAGATTCTTACGTTGTACGAATTGGTACAACTGCAATTTTTTATGAAGATTTAGAGGATGGTAATTTCAAAGTACGTTACATGCACTGGTAAAAAGCAAAAAAATCTCCTTCAATTAGGAGATTTTTTTATTATTTTTTTCAAATTACTTGCATATTCTTTTCAAATATGTTATAGTATTTATTGTTGTTATCGAGGTGTGGCGCAGTTGGTAGCGCGCGTGGTTTGGGACCATGAGGCCGCAGGTTCGATCCCTGTCACCTCGACCAAAAGAAAAATATTCTTGAAAGACTTGAAACAACTAGGTTTCAGGTCTTTTGTTTTATCTAAATTTTAGTGCTTTTTTAACCGTATTTGAGAGTGTCTGTAAAAGGCTGTAATATGCTATTTTACTCTGTTAGCCTTTGTTAGCCTTTCTCAGCCTTTTTCACAACTGCTTACACTTAACTCTCCAAAATTTTCCCTTTTAAGTTTTGGAGAGTTAAAAATAACTCTCCAAATATACAGAGAAAAATACTGCATAAATTCAAATATTATTAAGGTTATCATTTGGAGAGTTCCAATTTACTCTCCATTTATTTAATACAATTTATTAAAAAACAATATCTTCATAATCTATATTCATATTTTCTTTAAAGTAACTATACACTTTTTCTAATTCACTTTCTTTTAATTTTTCTGAAACATCAACATAATTATCAAGTGTTGCATTAATTGAAGAATGTCCCATTATTCTTTGTATAGCAACTTCTTTTATATCACATTCTGCACATCTAGTCCCAAAAGTGTGTCTAAGACTATGAGTAGAAATATCTTTAATATTAAATTCGTTTATTAGTATTTTTTTTAAGATTCTATTTGCTATTCTATGATCCACATACCCTCCATTCCTATTAACAAATAATAGGTTTTCTTTATGATTGTTAATCTTTGCTATATTCATTTGTTCAATAATATACGGTTTTAAATATATGGTCAAAGGTATTTCTCTCATACCATTAAATGATTTTGGTGTATCTTTCATTATTGTTTTTTCTTCAGCATCAACTGAAATTGTATGTTCAACATTTATAATATTATGTGCAAGATCTATGTCAGTAACTTTAAGAGCCAAAACCTCTCCAATTCTCATTCCTGTAAACATTTGAATTAAGAATACATTTTTATAAGGTGTATTCTTAATATCTTGTTTTATTAAAAAATCTGTAAAAATTTCTTGTTCTTCAATAGTCAATGCTCTTACTTTTTTATCTCTTTTATTACTTTTTGGTCTAATAACATTTTTCATTGGATTTAACATTATATAATCTCTTTCAAAAGCACTTCTAAAAGCCTGACTAAGTAATTCATAGAATTTTTTAATACTAGAATTACTATAATTTTTTAATGTATTAAGATAATTTTGTAAATCTTCTTCTGATATTTCTTCAATGTTAGTATTTAATAAATCTTCAGGCATTTGTTTTAATGTTTTATTTATTCTCATAAATTGTCCTTCTGAAATAATATCTGATTCCATTTTCTTTTTTGTATTACTTACAATTATTGTTTTTAATGTAATTCCATTATTTTTAATAAACTTCTTATTATCTTTTTTATACATAAATTCTTCTAAAAAACTTTCTGCCTCAGCTTTTTCTTTGAAACTTTTTTTTCTACTTTTCTTTTTATTATTAATGTCTTTTATATAATATTGAACAATCCAAGTATTTCTATCCTTTCTGTAAAAAAGACTTGCTCCTTGATTTCTACTCATAAAATATCACTCCTCATTTTTCATACATACAACTGAATAATCGCAAATTTCTTTTTGTGCATTTGAAATTATGTTATTATCCAAGTAGTAATTATTAACTTTAGTTATTTCTGATTCTTTATATTTATTAAATACTGATGTATAAGTATTTAAAGTAATTTGTATATTAGTATGTCCCATTAATCTTTGCAAAACAACAGGTTTCATACCACCTTCTATGCACCTCGTTGCGAAGGTGTGTCGCAAAGTATGTGAAGTTACATCGGTAAATCCTAAATTCTTTATTGTTTCTTTAAAAGCCGTATTTACTTGTGCTGGATTTGCTATATTTCCTAAAGAATTCCTAAAAAGTAATTTTACATTATAACCTGATTGCTTTACAATTTTCATTTGTTCCATAATGTAACCTCTCAAAAACTTTGGTATAGGTAATTGTCTTGTACCTGCATAAGTCTTTGTTGTTTTTCCAAGTATAACTTTAGAATTTTTATTTTTACTAATTGTTCTTTCAACATTTATAATATTATGAGCAAGGTCTATGTCTGTAATTTTAAGATCCAAAACCTCTCCAATTCTCATTCCTGTAAACATTTGAATTAAGAATACATTTTTATACCTACATTTTTTTAGAGATAAACTCATTAGATATTTTGCCATATATTCCTGTTCTTCAATAGTCAATGCTTTCAAAGGTTTATTTACTATTTTGCTTTTAGGTTTTATTATATCAGCCATAGGATTT
>CALXBW010000024.1 GCA_944386645.1 uncultured Clostridia bacterium
GTTTTAGCCACATTATATTCATGTTCTTTTAATGATGTTGCTTCCATATCTAAACAATTTTCATTTTTAAAAGATTTAAAATTTTTAAAACTAAATCTTATTAACATTTTTAAATCCTCCTTCACTTTATATATTATATGCTAAAATCAAGAAAATATCAATATTTTGTGAAATTTTCTCAAAAATATTGATATTTTTGTTTTTTATATTTTATTAGTACTATATTTAATACGCTTTTCTTTAATTACTTTAGCAATTTTTCTCATGTGATTTTTTTCAATATTTGAAATATTTTTTTCATTTTTAAATACTTTATTAGATAATCTAACATAAGAAATAAAATTACTTGTTTTCTGACCTCTCATTAATCCTTTTTTCGAATATTTCTCATATACTTTATCATAATTAATCCTATTTCCTTTATATGTAATACCATTGCATTTTTCTATTCCATCAATTTTTCTTCTCATTCTATAAATATACTTTCCATATGTTTTTTGACGTATTGAAATAGATTTACCGTCAAAAAAAAATCCAAGATAATCAATTATATTTTTTTCATCTTTTATTTCTGGAATAACATAATTTGTGATATTTTCTACATTATCAGATGAATATAAATATGCTTTAGTCTTATCTTTTTCTATATAAACACCAGGCGTAACATCTATAATAGCTATTGCTTCATCATAGAATTTTTTGCAAACTTCTATATCTCTACAAGGAATTACCAATATAAAATCATCACTATACCTTCTATATAGCCCGTTATTACTACTAACCAATTCTTTCATTTTATAATCAAAATCCATCATATAAATATTTGAAAATATTCCGCTTAATGATGATCCTTGTGGTATACCAAATTTGTTTTGATTTTTTATTAAATTTCCCTTTTTAAATTTTTTAAATGTTTCAACATCCATCACTGTCTCATAAGAATTTAACTCTCTTATACCTTTATATGTATCTCTTAACCCATTTAAAATTAATATATCTTCTAGTCGACATTTAGAGAATTTAGTCATGCTTTTAAAAACTGCATAAATATCCTCTGATAATTTATCTACATTCATTAATTTGCAAAGTTGTTCTTTTAAATAATTATGATCCAAGTTATCGAAAAATCCTTTAAAATCACCAATTATTATATATGCATTTTGAGTCTGTTTTATAAAATCAAAAACTTCTTTAGCAAAATGAATATTGGATTTTCTCTTATTATTCCTATATGCTATTGAACAATCATCTATATTCAGTTCACAAACTTTTTCATTATACATATGATTTAAAATGTATGCATAATATTGATATATGCATCTATCTATATGAGAAGCATAGCATATTGGTCTTTTTTTATCATATTTTCCTTTTTCTTTATTAAATTTATACATCTTTTTCTCATAATAAATAAAAGGATAAAAATTATGTTTTGCAATATTTTCAGGATTTGATATGTATTTATATACTTCTTTTAATTCTAATCTCTTATCAAAGTGAGCGTATTTTCTTTTTCCATTATTTTTTATATCATAAATATTTACTTTCATAAAACTTCTCCTAAAATGCACAATGCCCATTAGTATGGAAGACAGCACTCCTTAACTAATGGGCATATACAAAACTTGGGTTCTTGATTTTTATAATTTTTGCAAATTATAAAATTGTGTATTCGAACTCAGCTGTCTATTATTGCAATCATAGATTATGTTATAATAATCATAGAAAGGAGTTTATTAACAATGAAGATATTGTGTATATTATTTATGTTAACATCACTCTGTCTATACTTAATGATAGAAATTATCAATAAAGTATTGACAACAATCCATTACCCTTATACCTTTGTATAAAGCAATATTAATATATCACATTTTACATTATTTGTCAACTTTTTTTAATCTATTCATATCTTATATTCCCATAAGCTTAAATGACCTTTTGCATCTATTGGATTTTCAAATACTTCAACATCTGAAACTTGCCATTTTATACAATCTACCATTTTTACTTTTCCTAAAATTTTCCATATGGTAATTTTACTGGAAGATATTTTTCTAATCTTTTCATTGCATCTTTATCTATGCCTTTACCTGCATGTATTAATAAATCTCCTCTATATTTTGTTTGTCAACTTCTAAATTCAAACCTTATGTCACCTTGCATTATTAAAGTTGCCCATGGTTGTTTAATTGTTAAAACTTTCATTTTTAGCTAACTCCTTTATCCTATTAATTTCCCATTCCTCGTATTTATTTTTGTATTCTTCTTCATCACTTGCTAATATTTCTGTATCATCATCAAAAATAATTAGGATTTTATTAAAATCATTTCCACCAAAATGTAAATAATCTTGTCCACCATCAATATAACAATTATTACATTTGCAACTTACCAAGTTATGCGTCGATTTAGATTCTATTGTATCATTACAGCATAAACATTTTATTTTCATAATTTTCCACCTACAATATATCAATAATAAATACTATCATATTATGCTAATTCTTTAGCATTCTCATTTATGCTTTCTATATCTTTCCTTATTTCCATAAATGTACTATATTTATCTTCAAATAGCTCTCCAACTTCCCCTACAGCTCTAAATGGATCTTCTGTTAATGCAATCATATCAATTGTTCCATTCTTTATAACATAATCAATTAATAATTTAACAAATTGAATTTGTCTCATGTTTAATTGATTCTCATTTATATATTTTGAAAAAATTTCACTTGCTGTCGCTGGATCTAATCCAACAATATTTCTAACGACTTCTACTACATTTTTATCTCCATAGGCATTTTCAAATTCTTTGTTAGTACCAAGTTCTTCAAATAATATTCTTTCTAAATCTTTCTTCTCTATCTCATTAATTTTTTCATTATGTCTTATTTTCCAAACAATTATATTATCTAGATTACTATTAAAATATTTGCTTATCTTTTTCTTATAATTGGTAAAATCATTTCCACTTCTCAAATATACATACTCTTCGCTTACTTCCATTAATGTATCTTCAAAATCTGAATATACTGGTGGTCTCATATATGGATCTATGTACTGGATTAAATTTCTTAATTCTTCTCTTACTTTTTCAATATCAAAGAAAGTTGCTCTACTTAAATAATCTGTTTCAGCTACCTTTATAATTAATTCTTGTTTTTCTACTACCTTTGGAACTGTTCCTAATTTTTCAAGTTCAGATACTAAGCTAGAAATATTTTCTTCTAATTTATTTGTTTTTTGATTATTTATCCTTTTTACTTGTAATCCATATAATAAGTTATCAAATTTCTTTGCATCTTCATTTTCATCTGACGCAAGTAAAATAGGCGTAATATTTTCTTTTATATTTGTTGCATCTAATATAGATAAGTAATTCCAATTTTCTTTCTTAGAAAATTGATCAATATAATATAATTTTGCCTTTACCATAAAACTTTCTTTATTTAGCTTAGAAATTTCTTTAATAAATTCATTAATTAAAGATTCTCTATATAATTTAAATTCTTCTTGTGCTTGGTATTTCATATGTTGTAATTCAACAATTAAATCTAGCTTATAGTTAAATATTTTTTCAGTAAGACTAACTTGAGATGATGTTTCTATCCCTTTAGCATTTACAGAAAAGAACTCAAAATTTTTGCAATAATCAAAAATGTAAAATTCTTTTTTATCTTGTCCTATTCCAAATAAATCTTTGCAAAGTCTTGTTCCTCTTCCTATCATTTGCCAGAACTTAATCTTAGATTTTACCGGTTTAAAGAAAACTAAATTTACTACTTCTGGAACATCCACTCCTGTATCGAGCATATCAACTGATATTGCTATTTGAGGAAAATCATCTTTTTTAGAAAAGTCATCTATTATAGTATCATTGTATTTTACTTGATTATCTATTAATTTTGCAAATTCACCTCTGTATGATGGATATAATTCATTAAATACATCTTCTATTTTTTGTGCATGTCTGTGGTTTTTAGCAAATATAATTGTTTTTCCCAGCTTATCTCCACCCTCAACTTTTATTCCTTTTTCCATTAGTAATTCTATAAGTTTCTTAATAGTATCTCTATTGAATAACCAACTATTTATTGCAGTTGCATTTATTTCATCAGGTACTTCATCTTCTTCAAATAAGTTCTCATATTCTTCTTTTTCTTCATCTGATAATTCATTATATTTAATTCCTCTATCCATAAAATCTGTGCTTGTAGATATAGAATGGTATTCTACTAAATATCTGTCTTTTACAGCTTGTTCGTACTCATAAGCATATGTAGGAACATTATTTTCTATTTCAAAAAATCTATATGTATTTCTATCAACATCACTTCTAGGAGTTGCTGTAAGTCCTACAACTAGGCCATCAAAGTATTCAAATATTACTTGATATCTGTTATATATACTTCTATGTGCTTCATCAACAATTATTAAATCGAAATGTCCAGGAGTAAATAATTTATTTCCAGTCTTAGATTTCATATCATCAATTGCATTCATCATAGTTTGATATGTTGAAAATACAATTCTTGATTCTTCTGGATTATCTTTTGTATTTAATAAGTTACAGCCTGACATATTAGGTAACAATTTATTAAAGTTATTTTTAGCTTGTTTTACAAGTACTGTTCTATCTGCTAAAAATAGTATATTTTTAGCCCAGTTTTGTTCTGTTAATACTTTAGCTATTGATATTGCTGTTCTTGTTTTTCCTGTGCCGGTAGCCATAACAAGAAGAGCTTTTCTATGTCCTTCTTCAAAAGTTTCACATACGCTTTTTATAGCTTCTAACTGATACTCTCTTCCTGCAATATTTGGATCTATATATACATGTAATAAACTTTGTTTATTTTTCCTTCTATCAATAAGTAGTTGCAATTCATCCTGTGTATAGAAACCACTAACTCTTCTAGGTGCATATTCTTTGTCATCCCACATATATATTTCATATCCATTAGTGTAGTAAATAATAGGTCTTTGATGATGTTCTGCTTCTATACAATCTGCATATAGCTTAGCTTGGTTTTGTCCAACTCTTGCATCTACACTTGTTTTCTTTGCTTCTACTACAGCAAGTGGTAATCCATTTTCTCCAAATAATACATAATCAACATGTCCTATTCCTTCATTATTTGGCATTCCTGATACTTCTAATTCTGCTGTCATATTTGTATCAAAATCCCATCCAGCAAGCTTTAATTCTAAATCTATATATCTCTTTCTAGTTTCTGCTTCTGATATGTTTTCTAGTTTAAAGTCATAAATATTTTTCTTGCTCTCTCTATTTTCAGTTATTTGTTTTCTTAATTCATTATTCTCTCTTATAGCTTCTTCTAATTTTTTATCTCTTTTACTTAATTCTTCATATAAATTTTCTTTTTCTTTAACTGCTAAAATATTAGCATTTTCTTTTGGTAAAATACTTTCGTCAAATTTTAATTCTTGGTAGTCTTGTCCATAACAATAAGATACCCATTGCATAAAATTAAATAGATATCTTAAAGACATTACTGCCTCTTGTCTTGTTATTTTTCTGTTATTATGCACAGCAAAATTACCAAGCTTTATAATATATTTAATTTGTGGAAATAGTTTTGCATCTAGTATGTTCCTAAATGAAATTTCATGAATTAATGTTGATATGTTATCTTGATATGGCATTTTTAAGTCCATATCATTAGCATATAACCATTTTACTGCAAGTTCTAATGCTCGTCTACTTAATATACTACATGTCACTGTATTTAATCCTATTCCATTTTCTGCTTCTATTGAAGCATCTGCAAAACTCCTAAAAATTCCAGTTTGTTTTAAAAAATCAAAATTTGACATATTATATTTTCTCCTTAATTTTTATTGGGATATTGGGATATAATTCATTCCAACCATACACCAATAAATCTACATTTTTATTATACCAATCTTTTATTTTTTTCTCATCTTTGTTTGATAATGTACTAACAAGTTTTGAACAATCTTCTATTTTGTAAGATCCTGATTTTCCAGAATACCTAACATGAAAATGTGGTATATTGTGTTTTTCTTCTCTCCCTGTCCTTAATTCTATTATTCTACCCTCAACTTCACCTATTCGCTTTCTTTCTTCATAACCTTTTAGTTCTGATAATAATAAATAATTTAAAATATCAATTTTTGCCATATTTACCTCTTTTAACCAAAATATTTATTCATTAAACTTTCTTGCAATTTTTCCATTTCTTCTAAACTTTTTTGTATTTCTAATTTCTGTTTATCGATTTGCTTAACTATGTTTGCAAATTGGTTTTGTAATTCTATTGGCGGTAAAACTATTTTTAAATTTGATAGCATTTGCTGATTTATATTATTTATATTTGCTCCTCTGCTATCTTTTTTTAAATAATCAAAAAATTCTTTATTTCGAAACAACTCTATTAAATATCTTGTATTTAGTTCTTTTGTATTATTTCTATATCTTATACAAAATCCACTATAAGTTATTTCATCTTTAATACCCTCTATAAGTGTACTTCTTCCAACAAGTTCTTTACTTCCGTTTGATCTAACAAATATTATATCTTTATCTTCAAGCATATACTCTTTAGAAGGTTTTTCATTTATATCAATTATATTCAATAATTCTATATTATTTATTATTGATCCCTTGTTAAAATCTCCAACTCCTAAAAATCTGATTTTATAACCATTATCCGATTTATTAAAATTCATACCATTTTTGAAACTCCCAAAATTTCCAAGCAAATCTGTTTTCCATAGTTTTTCATTCAAAACTGGATTACCAAACATCTCGATAAACTGAGATTCGATTAACTCATCTAGTTGTTCTATTTGTTTTTCTCTAATATCTATTATTGCTTGTACTTTATCTAAATTTTCAACCAATTTTTTTTGTTCTTGTGCTTTTATTGGTTCAAATTTAATTTCTGTCAGGTTACTTAATTTTATGTATTTTATTACTCCACCTATTGAATCTTCTCTTAATTTTACTATTTTACTATTTATTAAATAATATAAATATTTATTTAATAGATTTTTAGTATCTTTTGATTCTATTATATATGTTCTTTGGTATGCATCAAATTTTCCGTTATAGTATTTAACATTCAAATCACCATTTCCAGCTACTAAAACACATTCGCAATCATAAGAATAATTATCTATTTTTAGTGGTTCATTGGCGCATGTAAAAAACGGATATCTCCCATTAGTATTGGATGCATTTGCATCAAGTTTGCCTGTTTTTATACTTACAAAATCACCTAGTTTAACCTTTTCCATTACAATAATTCCTCCAGCTCTTTTAATTTTTGTTGAAGTTCATTTTCCATATCAATTACTCTTTTTAGAATAACTTTTGGATCTTCATATTCTTTCTTTTCAACTATAATCTCTTTATATTTATTAATAGATAAGTCGTAATCGTTTTCTACTATTTCTTCTTTAGGAACAAAGAAAGATTTTTCAGTTCTTGCTCTTTCTTGTTCTTCTTTTGAATTTCTATTATTAAATCTTTTTATAATATCTGGTATATCATTTTCCTTTACAGGTTGTCTTTGATCATCCAAACTAAATCCATCTGCTGTCATATCATAAAACCATACCTTATCTGTTCCACCATCACCTGTTTTAGTAAATATCATAATAGCAGTAGAAACTCCTGCATAAGGTTTAAATACACCACTTGGCATTGATATTACTGCTTCTAATTTATGCTTTTCTATTATTTCTTTTCTAATAGCTTTATGAGCATTGGAACTTCCAAATAGCACACCATCTGGAACTATTGAAGCAGCTCGTCCACCTGTTCTTAAGATTCTTAGGAATAATGCTAAAAATAATAATTCTGTCTTTTTTGTTTTTGTAACGTTTAATAAATCCTTTGAAGTTCTCTCACTGTCAATAGAACCTTTAAAAGGTGGATTGGCAAGTACTAGTGTATATTTACTGTTGTCTTCATTATCTTCTGATAAAGAATCTTTATATGATATATTTGGATTTTCAATTCCATGTTGCATTAAATTCATTGCACCAATTCTAAGCATTGTTCTGTCCATATCAAATCCATAAAACATTGTATTATTAAAATGCTCTTTTAAATTTTCTGTTAAAAATAAATCATTTCTATTATTTCTTAAATACTCTCCTGCTTCTACTAAAAATCCTGCACTTCCAGCAGCTGGATCAACAATTATATCTTCTGGTGTAGGCTTCATTAATTCTACCATCATCTTAACAATATGTCTTGGTGTTCTAAATTGTCCATTTGTACCAGCTGTAGATAACTTTGAAAGCAAATATTCATATACATCGCCTTTCGTATCTCTATCTTTCATTTTTAATTTATCTATTGCTGTTACCACTCTTTGTAACATAATAGGTGTTGGTATAATAAATATTGCATCTTCCATATATTTTGCATATCCAGAATTTTTATTATTACCTAATGACTTTATAAATGGAAATACATCTTCCCCAACTATTTTATACATTTTTTCAGCTGGATAGTTTTTAAATATACTCCACCTACATTCCTGATGTTTTTCGTCAAAGATTCTTTTTGTTTTTATGCCTAACATATTGTCACTTTTTTCATGGGCTATATCTATATCATCTAATCCTTTTATAAATAAAAGATATGTTATTTGCTCAATTACTGTTAATGGGTTGGTTACTCCACCTTCCCAAAAGTTTGTCCAAATTCTATCTATAATACTTTTTGTTTCTTGTTCCATATTTTCCTCCAATAGTTACATTATTACATGATGTATTCTATTACAAAACGACATTTTTCTCAACAGATACTTCTAAATATTTACAATTAATTCTTGTTAAAGAAATAATCATATATGTAACCAGCTTTTATATACTTCTCTGTCAATTCCATTTTCTTCTTTTCTAATAATTTTAAATATTTTTGTTTAAATACATTTTTACAAATCCATTCAACTCCTTTACACTAAATAACAACTTTTCCGTCAATAGAATATTTATATTTACTCAACCCACTATCAAATATTCTTTTAATGGCTTTTCTAATTGTAATTTCTTTTCTATCAAAATATTCGCATAGTTGTTTTATATCCATAACTTTATTCCACCAATTTTGATTATTCTCTACTTTTAATAATTCTTCATATTGTTTAATTCTATCTTCGAAGAAATTTATATCTGCATCAATTAATTGCTTATGCTAAACTAAAAAAAAACATATAATAATTGAAAACTGATCCACCAAGATAATATAATTTCTCTTAAAGAAATTTAAATTGAGATGTTCAAAGAAAGATTGTTAAAAATAATGTGTCTAGTCTACTATCATCAATTTTTTTCCTCTTAAACTACTTGTTACTGATATTATTCTTGGTTTATTGTTTCTATTCGCTTCCTCTATAGTATTCTAAATTACTTATTTTTTATTTTCTATTAGATTCTAACTCTTATATCATCACGTTGCATATATATTATTTTGTGCCATACGTCTTTTTCTTGTTTTATATTCAATTTGATAATACAAATTATACAGAATTCCTATTTCTATAAAAATTCTAATTATTTTCAACAAATTGAGTAGAGAATAAACTTTCTATACTAATTGTTGTAAAACTATTACATCACCAAAAATATTTATGTGCTTTGAAATTGAATACTCTCTAGGATCATACTTTTCCAAACATTCATATAGATTTTTATTATGTATATGACCATTTTATAATTCATTATACTTTATTTGTAAATTTAAATAAATTATGTAAATTTTATTAAAACATTTTCTTTTTTATGATATATTAATATTATTATTACTTTGATCTTAAAGCGTTGATTCATTATTATTTATACAAATCTTATTCAACTTTTAAATTATTTTTTGTTCTTTATTTTTTACTTTTTTATTATCCTTAAATAAAATTCCATAAAAATTTTTTGATTCTATTATAAATTACTATTAGATAATGTCTTAAATACATAACCACCACTAAACCTGCCGGTTTGTTGTTCTCAGTCCATAAGGCTTTTTTGCTTTTACCTACCATATCCCCCACATAGTAGCCTTTACTCCAAAGCACCCATTCATATAATTACTTTAAATTTGCATATCTATTCAATATCACTAATCTAATTGTTTCCTTTCAGGCATCTGATTATACTTACTAACATATGTACATGGTTTAGATATAATTCTGCTTCTATTATTTATACTTGTGTATATAATAAAGTTATATTTAAAATTTCATAAACTGTATTTCAGACCATTTTTATATCTCATTATTAATTTTTCATTTTTAATTTTTTATTTAATGTCTCTAACCAATTTTATTAATTTAAACCAATCTATAATAAATATTTTACCAATAATATGCTAAAAAAATTCATAGAGATAATATTTAAAAAAATTATTTACTAATTCAAAAACTTATCTGGTATAGAACTAGATATAGAAATATTATAAATAACTAATTTTTATATTTAAAAAATGAACCTCCTTTTTAAATATAACTTTTTTTCATTTGATAAATGTATGATCTGAAGTTGTTCATCTGAAAATTTAAGTACTTTATTACAATTTCAAGAAATACTTTAGAAAAATATGATTAACATCTTCTCTATTTTCAAATTATTTATAAAAAATCAACATAAATCTTTTGTGCTAATTTTTTGGTTTCTTCTAATTTATTAATTTGCACATTAAATAAATTGTCAATTAACAAATCTATAAACTTTTTATTTTATGCCTATAATCATATCTTCCAAAAAAATGTCATCATAATAATTTTTTTCCTCATACTTTTGAATCCATTTTTGTATTTCTTCTTTTAATTCATCATTTCCTTTTCTATAAGCTATTCTTATAAACATTCCAATCTTATTATAGCTATTTAAAATAATCTCCTCATCATCACAATATCCAGATTCCTTTGCTGCGTCAATTATAGATGAAGTTATAATAAATGTATATTTATATTTTCCATTTTCTAGAGATGACCTAGCCATATCTAAAAATTCATTTATATCAACAATATCTAATTGAAAATTATTAAAAAGCGTATTGTAAAAATATTCTCTACTTTTCTCTGGTAAATAGCAAGAAAAATATTTTTTAAATTTTTCTTCATTTACATATTCTTCTTCAGCAAAACTTTTCTTCAAATATTTCTTTATTTTTCCTTCTGGAATAGAATCTATAAAATCATTTATATTTATTTTTTCATTTTCTGGTATTGGTAATAATTTTATAGTAGTATATTTATTTGCATCAATTGCCATTAAAGTTGCATATTCGTGTTTACAATTTTCTATACAAGGACATGTACAACTCATTTTAACATTGTTATCTTCTAATATAACCTGAACATCATAAAAAACTCCATAATCACTACCTTCTACTTTAGCCATATAGCTCTCTGTATCTTGATCCTTATATAGTTCAGCAACTTTACCCTTCACAAAATAATCTCTTCCTCTAAATATTATTTGCGGAGTAAACAAACATTTATATTTTTCTTGTAACAATTCCTTAATCATAAATCACTTCTCTTCCTTTCAATTTTATTAGTATATTAAATTTTTAAGCATTTTCATTTATATCTCCAATATCTTCTTAAATTTTTTTAATAAGTTCATATTATTTCAAAATAGATATAATTGTTCACAGTGCTAACAGATTATTCTGTAAATCTTCCATATCTATAGTTCTGTTTTTTTGCCTCTTCGTTTTCTTTTCCTAGTATATTTTATATCATGAAAATAGTTATTTCTCAATAAACTTACAATATTTTATTATTTCTATACTTTTCACCACAACCTAGGAAATTTGACCATTAACTAAATAAACACACACAAATTCTCAAAAACAACTAGTAATTTTTCCAAAAATTATATATAATACCATAAAATACAAAATTCGCATCACATACCAATTTAAGGAGATGAACTTATTGGATATAAAAAGCTTTTTAAACAAAACTTTAACAGTAAAAATAGACAGACCTATAGTAAGCAAACATCCTAAACATGGATTTATATATCCATTGAATTATGGATATATTCCAAATACAATTAGTAGTGATAATGAAGAATTAGATTGTTATATTTTAGGTATATATGAACCTATAGAAGAATTTACAGGTAAATGTATTGCAATAATTCATCGAACAAATGATAATGATGATAAATTAATTCTTGTACCTGAAAATAAAATATTTACTAATTTAGAAATTAGAGCCTTAACAAATTTTCAAGAGCAATATTTTGAAATTACTATAATACGACCTGATAATTATATAAATTGGAACAAAAATATTCCAGAACTATCGGTTACTAATCTAAAAAACAGCTTAAAACTCTATAAATCAATAGGATTTAAGATTGAATATGATAGACCTGAAAACAAATTTGTATTTATTAGTTTAGGAGATATTCAATTTATGCTACAAGAGATTACTAATGATGATAAGTGGAGTATCGCTCCTCTTTCTTATCCTTTTGGAAATGGAATTAACTTTCAACTAGAAGTAAATAATTTAGATCAAATATACAATAATTTAAAAACTAATAATTATAAAATTGCTTTTGAAATAGAAGAAAATTGGTATAGACAAGGCAATAAACTTTTAGGAAACAAAGAATTCTTAGTTCAAGATCCAGATGGATATTTACTAAGGTTTTCAGAAGATTTAGGAGAAAAGGAGGTTTAATTACATGAATGATTTTAAAATACGAAAAGCACTTCATAAAGATTGTTTTGACTTATCTTTATTAAAAAGAGAAATATGGGAAAGCACTTACAGAGGTATTTATCCAGATGAAAAAATAGATAATTATGATTACAAAAAAAATGAAGAAAGATTCAAAAGTTTTATTAATAACCCAAATCAACAACTATATGTTGTTACAAATGATAATAATATTATTGGTTATATAGAATTTGGTGAGCCATATAGACCTTTCCGTGACTATACACAAGAAATCGGATTATTTTATATAAAAAAAGATTATCAAAGACATGGTCTTGGTACAAAATTATTTAATTTAGCTTCTAAAAATATAAAATTCAATGGTGCAGATAAATTTTTTATATCTTGCCACAAATATAATTTAGATGCTCAAAAATTCTATAAAAAAATGGGTGGTAAAATTGTCCACATTGATAATGATTCTGCTAATGATGGACTTCCTCAAGTAAAATTTGAATATACATTATATGGAGGCACTTCCCATGGATAAATTTAAAGAAATTAGACCTATAGTTTTAGGACTTGCAATTCAAGACAATAAATTACTTGTTAACGAAGGTTTTGATAATGTAAAAAATCAAACATTTTATAGATGTTTAGGTGGAGGAATTGAATTTTTAGAAAAAAGTACTGATGCACTAAAAAGAGAATTTCTTGAAGAAATTAATACTAATATTATTATAAATGATTTTTTAGGAATGTCTGAAGATATATTTACATACAAAGGAAAAAATGCTCATGAATTAGTTTTATATTATAAAATTAGTATAGCAGATAAAGATTTCAAAAAAGAATATATTGTTAATGATGATAATAAACAAACTAAAGCCATTTGGATTGATATTAATGAATTTAAGAATGGTAATAAGATATTATATCCTGAAGAAATTTTTAAGTACATTTAAAACGTTAAAAAAAAGATATTTTTTAAGAGAGCAAAATGTTTTCACTAACTAAATAAATTTAAACAATTCATAAACTAAATATTTGCTCTCTTCTCTATTTCACATTAACCATAATTTATTTTCTATAGTATGAGCTCTCTTCACTAGTGATATATTCCACTTTAGTATTCTATCAATTTTACTATTATTCTCTAACTTTAAATATTTTATCAAAAGTTTATACTTCATGCATTCTGCTATAATGTTTAATCTTTGATCTATCTCCATAAATTTCTTAATAACAATATCTTCTTTTTTTCTATGATCATATTTAATTAATTTTCTATTAAAATTAATTGAATTTAAGGTTTTTATCTCTTTTATAATTTTTTTATTATTATTTTTATATTTTTCTAATATCATATTTTTTATTTCTATATCTTCTTTATTATTTTTTTCCAAATAATATAAATATATGAAATCAATTTTATCCTGAAATTTATTAATTTGCTCTTTATGCATAATTTCAATAAAATATTGCATATCATAAAGCATACAATATATCATTAGATCATCTAAATATCTTTCCCTACTATTATCACTTTTTTCTCCCATTGCTAAAATACATTTTAACTTACAATAATCATTTGATACACCATTTTTAAGTAAATTTATTGTATCTATATCTATAACTTATCACTCCTTACATTACTTCATTTGTTTTACACTAAATATCTTTTATTATATTATCCAATTGATATTCAATTTCTTTCCATTTTTTTGATAAATCTATTGTCTGAATCTGAATAATTGCTTTATTTACTTTAAAATTATTCATAATATCTATTTCGTATTTTTCTGAAATATCTTCTCCATTGAATGGATATAATAATATACCTCTTATTTTTTTATCAGAGTTCAAGTGATTCATATATGTAAACATTTGATATAAATTACCAGATATTAAAACTCTTTTATCATCACTATAATAACTCTTTTTAAAAAAATTAGGATAATACTTTGTATCTATCATTACCGCTTCTTCTCTATTTTCTAAATAAATATCCACCCTCATTTCTGGTACAATTTCCTGTTTTCCTCCAAGCATATTCCAATTTAATTTTTTTTGATATGTTACCTTATAATGATTTTTAAACCTTTTTTTATAATAGCTACAAACAAATAATTCAAATACTTGTTGCATTTTTCTATTATCATCTAATATATCTATAAATTTAAACTTTCCACTCTCTTCTGATAACATCAATGAGCTACAAATAAGTTCACATATTTTTATCATATAATATGTATAATAATTATTCCTATTAAATTTTAAGTTTTTAAAAATTTTATCATCTATTCTAATTATTCTTACTTTATTAAAATAAAGTAATATATTATTTAATTTATTTTTATATTTTTCATCTATTTTCTCTGATTTATATAATCTATATGCTGTAGTCTTTATAATTTGATTAATTCTATTATCTTCGTTCAATTCATCAAATATACAAACTGATTTTGCATTTTGCAAAGAGAGTTGATTTAAAGAATCTTTAAAATCAACTTTTCCCTTTATTCCTCTTAATTCCTCTTTTATTTCATTATATTCTTTATATATACCTTTACTAATTACGGATTTTATATTTTCTAAATATAATTTAGCTAATACATTTATTGAATCAAAATCATCATTACCATCTAAAAAAATATTCTTTGTATATTCTACCTTATTCCATATATAACTAAACATGTATATAACATTTTCAATAGGTACTTTTCTCTTTAATTTATTCATAACTACTTCCTATAATTTATTTATTATTTCCAAACATTCTTTTACTTTATTTTCATCATCTTCAGAATAATAATATTCTTCTAATAATGGTTTTATCTCAAATTCTAATATATCATTATATATATTTTCGTAATCTTCTGAATCTAATTGTTGACCTATAAAATAACTATGCCCAATTCTAAATTCATCTCCTAATGTAGAAGAAATAAATTTATTAAGCTCAACGAAATTATTCATAATAGAATCAACTACATTCGCATTTATTTTTTCTTTATTTATCAAATAGCTTCTTAATTTTTCAGTTTCAAATGCAGGTTCTAAATTTATAAATGCAAATCTTCTTCTTAAAGCATAGTCTATCATCGCTAATGATCTATCTGCTGTATTCATTGTTCCTATTATATAAAGATTCTCTGGAATATAAAACTCATCATCAGAATATGTCAGATTAATACTCCATTTTTTGTCCCTTTTATCACTTTCAATAAGCATCATAAGTTCTCCAAATACCTTTGATAAATTGCCTCTATTTATTTCGTCTATTATCATACAATATTTTTTAGGTTCCGTATTAGTCTCTTTTGCTTTTTCGTACTCTTTTCTAGCATCCATGACTACCTCATAAAAAATACCATTTTTTAATTCAAATTTTCCTTCATCGTTTGGTCTGTAACCCTGTATAAAATCTTCATAAGAATAAGATTGATGAAATTGAACTATTTTAATTTTAGAATCATCTTTCTCATTCATTAATGAATACATTATCTTTTTTGCGCAAAAAGTTTTTCCTACACCAGGAGGTCCTTGTAAAATTATATTTTTCTTTCTTAATAATGTATTTACTATTGAATCATATTTTTCTTCACTTATTAATACTTCATCTAAAAAGTCATATTTATTATAATTATTATCATTTATAGTAATAATATCATCACTACAATATAAACTATTTAATTTTTGAACATAATCTTTATATTTTGTGATATCTGTTAGAGTTTTTTGAGCTAATCTTATTCCAAATTCTTCTTTAATATTTTTTTCCTCGTTATTAATCCATTTTATTTTCCTATATCCTTTAAATTCATTTTCATTCTCATCATAAATATAGTCAGATTCTACTATTCCCTTTCCTATAATAGTATTCATTCCTTTTTTTGCATATATAATATCTCCAATACTAACAACATTTGCAAATTCCCAATTAGCTAATACACTATTTTGCATAGAGTCTTTTTTATTAACAGATAGTGCTTCTCTAATTTCTCTTTTACTATTATAATTTCTAAGGTCTCCTAGTTGTGACCATCCTAGCACCATTATACCTTTCTTATAACATTCTTTCCAATATCTAGCTCCCTCTCCTGGAGAATAAATCCAAATTTTATTTTCACTTATTTCATCTTGTTTTTCTTTTAATTTACTAATATAAAAATTCCACACTATATTTCCCATAAGCCACGCATCTATATTTTTCATATCTGGTATATTTTCTCTTATACATTTATTTATTAAATAAGCTAGCTGTAATGAAGAATATTTTTCATTATATGAAATTTTTAAAATTTCTAGTATAGACATTAAATGTTTTCTTCCTGCAACAAAAAGTATTTTATCTGGCACATATAAACATGCTAATTTTATAACAAACATAGACATTGATTTTAATGATTTAAAATCATCCTTTATATCATCTACTGTTTGAGCATTTTTTACAGAATTTATTACATTAACTAAATTATTTCTTATCTTTTCCCACTGCTTTTCTGGATTTCTTTCACTTCCATTCTCAGATGATCTATACTCATCCCTATCCTTTGAATAAAAAATACCATATTTAAAAGCTGTGCCTCCTCCTATTCCTGGACCACAGTGTTTATATTTTCCAAATTCTATTTTATAACTTAAAGTATTTTTATTATTATTTCCTATAACATATTCTTCTAAATTTAACTCTGAAAATTTCTCAATAGGATATTCTTCTTGAAATTCTTGTGATAATTCTTGATAATTTTTTCTTTCTTCTGATTGTAACAACACATCTTTATTTTCATTAAAATAATCTCTTAATTCTTCTAAAATTGTATTATTTTTTACTATTAAATTATTTATATTATATTCTCTCCAATTATCTCCTATAATTATTTTTGTTTTATATAATAAATCTAACATATTCCAAATGTCTTCTTTTATCTTATCTTCACTCTCTTCTTGATAATAAATCGAATATATGTTACCTAATTCATACCCTTTAGCTAAAAATGTATCTGTTTTTAAATCTATATTTGAATCATCTAAATTAAGTTGTTCTCTTAATTTTTGAGACATATAATTTATCATTTTTTTGGCTTCTTTATTTTTAAAATTTTCTTGATACCATGTATACCCTTGATTTAAACTTAAATACCATCCATTCATTTCTGCATCAAATAAGATAACAATATAATACCCTCCAGTTGCACTTGTTGTAATAGTTTTATCAAAAATCGCAATCCATGGAATTGTAGCCCAATTTCCTTTACCACATGAACCAGTTACCAAATACCTATCTCTATCCAAATTCAACTCATTATACATAATTTCAGGCAATTCATTTACCATAAATTCATTAAGTTTATTATTTTTAAAATCTTTTTGTTTTTCATTTAAATAATTTTTTTGTATATGTTCTAAACTTTCTTTTATATTCATATATATCTCCTTTTATTTATTTTCAAGCTCTTTTTATATATTACAATTTATATCATAACACTTTAAAATTTTCCATATATAAACAAAATTTTAATACTTTTTATTTATAATATGTTATAATGTAATACAATAAATAAAAACATGGAGGCACTTTATGATAGGAAAACCAATTGACTATGATAAAAAATATAATAAAAACACTACAATATGGGGAAAATCAACATTAGATATGTCTTTAAAACAATATTTAAAATTACTAGAAGGAAAAAATGTATTAGACTTAGGTATTGGAGAAGGTCAAAATTCTATTGCTTTATCTAATCTTGGCTACAATGTTACAGGTGTAGATTACTCTGCAAAATCATTAGAAGTATGTAAAAATAAATGCCCTAATATTGAGTTAATACAAAGTGATATTAGGAATTTTAAAATTGAAACTAATAAATATAATCTAATAATGGCAAGGTATGTACTACAATTTCTACATAAAGATGATTCAATTAATATCATAAAAAGCATAAAAAATAATGTATCCGAAAATGGTTTAGTATATATCATAGTATTTTCTACATCTGACCCAAGTTTATCTAGAAACGGAAATGATATAAATTATGAAAAACTAGATAATAATATTTTACACAATAAATCTGATGATACATATAGGAGCTATTTTTCAAAAAGTGAATTACTAGAACTCTTCTCTGATTTTACTACTATATTGATTTCAGATGAATACAGTATGGATTTATCTCATGGAAATCCTCATTATCATGGAATTATAAAATATATTGGTAAAAAGAACACTTAAACCATGTTTAATTCATGATTTAAGTGTTCTTTTTTAATCACATTTATCATTTAAATTCATATAATTTATAAGAGTCAATTATTTTAAGCGGAGGATTATTATATGAATTCATGTGAATTTGTTACTTTAATTTCAACACTAGCATGTACTATAGCAAATGGTAAATCTCAAGAAGAATTAGCAATACTTGCAACGTTTTTCACTCAACTTGGTGATACACTTGCTACAATATCTGTTATTAATCCAGATTGATTACATATTTAAGCTACTTTCTAGCGCTAACTCAATCATATTATTTAAATTCTTTTCTCTTTCCTCACTAGATACTTGATTCTTTTTAGTTGGTAAATCTACAACAGTTAGTAAACATGCAGCTTGTTTATTAAATAAATTTGCCAAATAAAATAATACAAAAGATTCCATTTCTGCAGCAATAATATTTAAATCTTTTGGTAATCTTGCTAATAATTCATTTAATTTTGGTATATATAAATCAAAGCAATCACTACATAGAATATTACCTTTTACATATTTTATATTATGGTCTATTGCTGTTTTTTCAATTATATTATTTATCTTTTCTGTTGCATTACTAATATTGCATTTTTCCTCATTAAATGTATATGCAAAATTGCTCTCTGTATAGCTTTTATCGACTAATATTGTATCAAATAATTCTAGAACATTTGAATATCCCCCACAAGAACCAATTCTTATAATATTTTCAACTTCATAAACTTTATATAATTCATATGCATAAATTCCCATACTTGGAATTCCCATTCCTGAAGCCATAACAGTTATTTCTTTTCCTTTATATTTTCCTGTATATGCATATATATTACGAACTTTATTAACTAATTTATAATCCTCTAAGAAATTTTCAGCAATATATTTTGCCCTTAAAGGATCTCCTGGCATTAAAACAGTTTTTGCAATTTCTGACTTTTTTGCTTCTATATGTGGTGTCATATACACACAACCTTTCTTTTTAATTATCTAATTTTTTAGTAATAATTTTTAAAGCCTTTTGCCTATCTAAAACAATTACATGTCCGCATTTTAAACACTTAAATTTAAAATCCACTCCAACTCTTACAATTTCAAAATCTCTATTTCCACATGGATGCTGCTTTTTTAATCTTACTTTATCGCCAATATTATATTCCATTTTGTACCTACCTATTCCTTATTTACAAAATAAATCTAATCTTTTTATAATCCTATCCTCTCCTAAAACTTGCATTATTTCATATAAATCTGGAGTATTATGTCTTTTTGTTAACGCAACTCTTAGTACAGTACTAACATCTCCTACATGTGCAAAATATTTATCTGGTTCCTTTTTATATTCTTTTACTTCTCTGGCATAGCCTAACTCTTCACTTAAATCCTTTATTCTGTCAAACCACATTTGTTTATCATCATTTATATCAAAATACTTTTCTTTATATAATTTTATAATTTTCCTTATTGTTTCTTTATCATTTATTTTTTGGAATTCATATTCATCTTTTCCATTATAGAAATAATCATCATACATATAACTTATATTTTCTTCTACATCTGACCATTTTGCTATATCTTTTCTAGGTTTCTTTAATCCTCTTTCTATATTGAATATTTTTATTGCATATTCCTTATCATTTTCTAATCTTTCTTTAAGTGGTAAGTTATATTTACTAGACCATTCAATTACATAATTATATATTTCTTCTGCAGAATATTTTGATATTATATTTTTTGAAACATCTAATAACTTCACAATGTCAAATAATGCTCCACTAACACCCATTTTATTTAATTCAAACTTAAATTCTTCGATTTTTTTATCTGGATTTGCTCTTCTCCAACCTTCAAAATTTGAATTTGCAATATTTAAAAGATATTCTTTTACAGCTTGACATGGAATTCCTTGTTCATGATAATAGCTAACTTTAGCTTCTGGATCTTTTCTTTTACTTATTTTTCTTTTTTTACCATTTTCTTCTTTTAAAAGTGTGGCTATATGTGCATACTTAGGTGGTCTAAAACCAAATGCTTGGAATAATTGTATATGAAGTGGAACAGAAGATAACCATTCATCTCCACGTATAACATGAGTTGTTTTCATTAAATGATCATCTACAATATGTGCAAAATGATATGTAGGTAATCCATCTGATTTTAAAATTACTATATCTTGATTATTTTCTGGAAATTCTACTTTTCCTTTTATTAAATCATGGTGTTTTATTTTTCTATCTGGGTTTCCCATTGATTTAAATCTTATAACAAATTTTTCTCCATTTTTTATTTTTTCTGCAGCCATATCTAATGGCATTCTTCTACATTTAGCCCATTCTCCATAATATCCAGGCATATTTTTTGATAACTCTTGTTTTTTTCTTATATCATCTAAATCCTCTGTTGAACAAAAACATGGATATGCAGAACCTATCTTTAAAAGGTGTTTAACATATGCTTTATAGATATCACCTCTTTTACTTTGCATGTATGGTCCATAATCTCCCTTTTCTGTTTCTCCATCTATAAATCCTTCATCTGGTATTATATCAAAGTCCTTTAAAGAATTTACTATCCCTTCTACTGCATTTTCTACTTCTCTTTTTTTATCTGTATCTTCTATTCTTAAATAAAATATTCCACCTGTTTGCTCTGCTATTTTTTTATTTATTATAGATGAAAATAATCCTCCTATATGTACAAATCCTGTAGGACTTGGAGCAAATCTAGAAACAACAGCTCCTTCTTTTAAATTTCTATCTTTATATAACTCTTCATAATATGATATATCTTTTACATCTGGAAATATTAAATTTGCAATACCCTCATTGTCCATATTTCTTCCTCCCTATTTATTTTAACTTTTTATATTATATCTTGTTTTCTTAATTTCTACAAGCATAATTATATCTAAAAAAATATAATTTATGAAAATGTCTTAAGTAAAGAAATGAGAAAATGTCCCAACTAAAAAATATTTGTTCTCTTAAATGATATAATTAAAAACATCATTTAAATCTAATGAGGACAATATGAGAAAGGTGGAACTCTCATTGAAAGAAAATCAAAAATATCAAATTATTAAGAAATTAGTTGAAACTAACGGTAACAAAGAACGTGCTAGAATTATATTAGGATTAAAAAGTATTAGACAAATTAACAGACTAATTGCAGGTTACAAAGAATATGGTAAAGAATTTTTTATTCATGGTAATAGAGAAAGAAAACCTAAACATGCCCTAACAGATGAATTTAAAAATGAAATTGAAAACCTTTACACTTCTAAGTACTTTGATTGTACTTATACTCAATTTACTGAATATTTAGCAGAAAGAGAAAATATTTTCTTATCTGTTCCTGAGGTCAGTCAAATTCTGTTTTTGTCAATTTTTTTAGTTTAGCATAAGCAGAATCTTTTGAGACATTTGCCGAAAAACAAGCATTAAAATTTTCTAAGGATTTAGAAAAAGAAGAATCTTAAAGTGATTTTTAAAATTAATCATTTTTTCGTAGGGTACATGAAAGGTAGAAAAAATGATGGTGTTCGAAGAACAAATTTTAAAAATCACTCCTGTACCCTGACCCCAAAAAATAACCCTATAAAATCAAATTTTTAGGGCTTATGTTTAAAATTTTTTGGGACATTTTCAAAAATCATTGACATATGTAATTTATTATTCCACAATAAAGCTTACTCTAAAAGTAGCGTGTTCAACATTATTTGGATATATTTCACTATTTTTTCCATATTTGCTTTGTGTTAAATATGCTACTGCTCCCCATTCACTATTTTTTATCATATGGCTATTGCTACTACCTGTTATTTCATATGGATTTCCATTGTTACCTATTTCTCTCCCAATTTTATATGCATCTCCAATTATAACATTATTATATGAATACCTTTGTCCTTTAAATACTGGATAATACATATTACTACTTGTTTTTCCTGTATTATCTATACTTCCTTCCATTGGATATCCTGCCTCAAATTTTGCTACCCATATTCCTTCTATTTCTTTATCCCATCCTCCTACTTCTACTTTATTTGTAAATGCTGGATGTACTACATATCCATCTGGGAATTTTGTATAACTTGATGTTGTTTCTTCATTATATTCTACTATGTTTACTCCTTCTTCTACTTCATTTGTTGCTCCTTTTAAAAATTTTACATCTATTGTTCCTGCCTCACTACTATGATATCCGCTTTCTATTTTATATGCATATCTTGGTATCCATACAAACATACTTCCTAAATCTGCTATTTCTACTTCTGTTGTTCCATCTGTTGTATATTCTCCTAAATTACTTGTCTTATATTTTCCATCGCTCAACATTACATTTGCCCATTTTTTGTTATTATAATCATACCATTCTTTATCATTTACATTTGTTATTACCCATTTTCCACTTGTCTCATTATATTTTACTGGTATCATTCCTTCTGTTATCTTTGGTGCATTTGCCTCTCCATTATACTGTTCTTCTTCACTATCATCTTTTATATCTCCAAGCTCATTTTCTAAATATTTATCAATTTTATCTAATATCTCTTGTTCCTTTTGACTTGCATTTTCATACTCATTTACTGCTTGCTGTGATTTATCAAGTATTCCTCCATTGAATACAAAGCTCAAACTTACTCCTGCCAAAATTAACAATATAATTAGGGTTATATCTGCAACCTTCGGTTGCGGTGAATGATGAATAGTGAATGGTGAAGACTGTTATTTTTTTCTAATAAAATTAGCAAAAAAAATTAATATATTATTTTTGACAGTCGAGGTAGTTGTACATCGTACACTCATACTTACGAAGCATGTGAGACCGATAAAATAATATATTAATTTTTTGTAAGTTTAAAAAGTTAAAAAGAGGGTGTCCTGAAATAGGAGCCCGAGAAGCAAAAAATCCAGCTCGATAAGAGTTGGATTTTTTGATATAAAAA
>CALXBW010000025.1 GCA_944386645.1 uncultured Clostridia bacterium
TCTTTAGAATATATATCTACAACATATATTTTATATGCTTTACCTTTTCCTTGATTTTCTTGTTTTATTAATTTTGCTTCTTCTTATTCTTTAAATATTTTTATTACTGTTTTACTACTTGCTTTTAAGTTTTCTTCCATCTCTTTTCTTGTCATAAAAAAATATATATTTCCATATTCATCGACTTTGTTGTTCATCCTTGATAAATTTAATCTATCTAGTATAAAGAAGATATAGGCTAACTGAAATAAATGGCACAAAATCGATTTATATGGCTCTGTGTATAAAATTTTTCTTGCACTTGACAGAACTTAAAATTAAGTTTTTGATTTATAGATTTATATTTATATACTTCAATATTCACCTCATTTCTTTTTGAAATTATGCACTCACAATTTTAATAAAAAAGACTACTAATCTAAATTAGTAATCCATTCCAAAATCCTAAAATAACTTGTTTTAAATTTCTATCATAAAAGTAATTGTCACCAGTAACAATTAATATATCAGGCTTATATCTTTCTAATAATCGTCTTACTACATAAGGTTGTTGATTTTCAGCAATATTTTTTACAACTGCATTTAATCCTAATTCTCTATAATATTTTATTGATTTTTCACTATACCTTCTATCTCCATCCAAATGTAGAATTTTTCCAATATATACATTATTTCTTTTAAATTCTCTTTTTGATATTTTTTTATAATTTTTAATCTTCTTTACACTATTTACTCTATTTTGTATTCTTTCATCTAATCTATTTATCTCTTTATCTTTTTCTTCTTTGCTAACTAAAACTAAATCATCTATCGGTGCATCTACTTTTATTCTAATTACTAATCCAGATAAAATCGCTATATTATTTCCTTTTGAATTTTTTATAATTTTATCTACCACAAATATTATATCTTTATTGTATGATTTCCTAGCTACTATATCCCCCTTCTTCATATCTATTATTCCACCTCTTAATTGCATTTATTGTTATATAATATTTTATGTCACATTATGTTGAATTGTGATGTTTATCTAAATAAAACAAAAAAGGCAACTAATTATTTCTAACTAATTACCTTTCATATCAATCTTTATTAATTCATTATATTATAATTACTTTTCAAATTTATTTTTGATTTTTGTTTTTTATGTAACTTCCCTTAAATTCTTCTGCCAATATATCCATCTCAATACTATCATAATATTTTCCGTTTATAAACTTGCATTTTCTTCTTCTTCCATATTCTTTAAATCCACACTTTTGATAGCATTTTAAAGCTCTCTCATTAAAACTCATTAAATCTAGTTTTATATTGTTTAAATTTAAATAGTTAAATCCATAATCTAATATAAGTTTAATTGCTTCTGTTCCATAGCCTTGATTTCTATATTCTTTATCTCCTATAAAAATTCCAAGTGTTGCTGTTCTATTAATGGCATTATAATTTTCTAATCCTACTGTTCCTATAAGTTTATCATTATCAAGTGTTACAATAAAAAAAATATAATTTTTATCAATATTTTCCTCAAAATATTTCTTTTCTCCTTCAAGTGTTGTTATATAAGCACTTCTACCTGTATAATCTGTTACTTGAAAATCATTTAACCATTCTGTAAATTTCTCTATTTCTTCATTATTTCTTGGTGATAAATAAATTCTTTCTCCTATTAGTTTTTTAAAATATTTCATACAAAATTCCCCCCTAATAAAAATTATGAAAAAAAAGCCTTGCAAAAAAATCTTTTAAGACTCCTTTGCAAGACTTTACACATCTCACTTTATAAGTGTAAGTAGTTCTCTATATTTCAACTACCCTTTACAGCTCAAGCTATATTGCTCTATGTAAACTCTTAAATATGTTTTTAATTCTAGCATATTTAATAATATTAGTCAAGTTTGACTTTTATCTAAAACATAGAAATTTCTTCGTAAGTCGGGCGAACAATGTTCGCCACTACATTTTTACTTTCTTAGGTTAATGATATTTAAACAATATTCCCCCCATACAATCCTATTATTAAATTTTTACTAAAATATATAATAATTCTGTTTCTTAAGTTAATGACATTTAAACACTATTTTCCACCACATCATTCTACTTTTAAGAAATTGTATGTGTCACTTGAAGGATTGTTTACATTTATTAAATACCCTGTATATACTCCACCTTCTGGGCTTTGTAAATTATTATCTATTGATACATCACAAATAAATTTCTCACCTTGATTATTTATAATGTTTATTCTAAATTGAATAACACTATTTAACTGGCTTAAATCAATATTTGCTTCTTGCAATATTCTTCCATTAAATGAAACTACATTATTATTCTGCTCTGATGAATAATTAGTCAATATATCTTTATTTACATATCCTAATGATATTGGATTTGAACAATCTGTATAAAATGTTGGATTATCATAATTATTTCCCTGATTATCTTTATTATTATAAACGATATTAAAATCTATTCTCTCTGTTTGTGATTGTATATCTTTAAATTTCCCAATATAAAATGGATTTTTATAATTTAATACTCTTTCTCCTGTAGGATAATTATTTTTTATAACTATATTATCTATATAAAGCTGGCTTATTGTATTTTCATTAGTTAATCCTTTCTCCTTTATTCTATTATTAATATATATTGCTATATCTGTATATTGACTTATACTTAAATCTTTTAAATTTTTCTCTGGACTATTATCAATTGCATCTGCACTGCTATGCAAAACTATTTGATTTATTTTAAAAACAGCATTTTTATTTTGCTCAGCCATTTTTTCTATGTGAGATGAATATTCATTCTGTTTTATTTTACTACTAACAACATTATAATATCCAAAGAATAAACAACCCATCATAACAATTACTAATATTATCATTAAGTGTTCTTTTTTTAACCCAATATTAAAATCTTTCATCATAATAAACTCCATTCGAACTAATTTAGCTCTAACAAAAAATTTATCAAATAACCTAAATGTTTTCAAACTCTCTCTACTTTATGGTTCCAACTTTTTGTATAAATTCTCCATTATTGTATATACTGCATTTGCCCAATTTGTATCTGTCGCATACCTTACATTAACACCGGAAACATTTGGACCATTATAATATTTGCCTGTTGCTAATTCTCCATCATATACAGGAGTACCTGTGGTGTTAAGATAATGTTTAACCAATACTTTTGCTACTAGTTCTATTCCTTCAGTATAATCTTCAAATTCAAATGAATATGTATATGCATCACTATCATAAGCACCATAGCCAAATAGGTTCTTTTTATCTACTGCTATTCTTGATGTTCCCCATTGACTTTCATGTATTCCCATTGCAGCTAAAAATACACCATTCAAATTATATTTTTGCTCCATCTGGTAGAAAAATGTAGCATTGTTTGTAAATACTAAGTTCTTATCTTGTGCATTTCCTGTAAGCATTTTCTTGAAATCATCTTCTGTAAATCCACTAGGTTTATTCAATTCCATATTAAAATCTAATTTAGTTATAATTTTTTGTAATCTGTTTTTTTCAAGAACATCTTGATTTACAGCAGAAGATGTTAATTTTATATTCTTCACATATCCTTCTTTTGTTCCATCTTTATCTTCATATGAAATCCTTGCCCAATCTCCAGAAAGATCTAATAATTTCACATCTAAATACTTCTTCACACTTATAACATCTAATGATGCTTCATTATCCATTTGTTTCAATGTCACATCTTCTATAAGATACATAGTATCTCCAATATGTACTTTATTATTCGCAAGAAATTCTGATGTTCCAACTTCTACTATTTCTTCTGATGTTGGTTCAATTATGGTTCTTTGTGTTACAACTTCTTCAACAACTTCATTATTTTCATACGTTCTTACAACAGTTACTTTATCTTTTCCTTTTATTCCAGCTTTTTTTACTTTTTCTTCACCTTTTGGTAATAAAGGATTATCTACTTTAGTAACAGGATATTCAACTTCTTGTTCTTCTTCTGAAGTTATTATAGTTTTAATAGTGCTCAAATTACTGTTAAGAACTTTTTGTAAATCAATAGCACTACTATTAGATTCAAAACTTTTTGTCTCTTGCATTTGCTGTGGCTGTTCTACCTTCATATCATTGCTTGCCAAAATAATTCTATTGGTAGAAACTATTGTAATAGAAAGAGCACATACCGCTACTAAAATAATACTAAAGCCTCTAATCGTTCTTTTGCTTGCTTTAACATTCTTAAACTTGTATTCTAATTGCAGTTTTATTCTTTCTTTTGTATAACGTTTCCCCATATTATAAACCCTCTCTTTATTTTTCTTATTTCATTCCACCTCTATTATATACTATAACTTTTTATATTTCCATTTTTTTTTACAATTTTTTTTAAGTAATTTATAGAAATTTTGGTTTTGTTTTCTGAATAAAGGAAAAAATGCAATTATTCTTTAAATAAACCTAAAAAAAATAGCCCGTTGTTAAACCAACATGACTATTTTACATAAATATTATTTATGAAATTATAAAATTATACAAATCAATCCTCCACTTCCCTCATTAATAATTCTTTCTAGTGTTTCTTGTAATTTACTTTGTGCTTCTTCTGGCATTCTATATAATTTATTTTGAAGCCCTTCATTTACTAATTCATGTAAACTTTTTCCAAATATATTTGACTCCCATATTTTCTTTGGATCATTTTCAAATTCAGACAATAAATAATTTACTAATTCTTCTGATTGTTTTTCACTTCCCACTATTGGTGATACTTCTGTTTCAATTTCAGCTCTAATCATATGAATACTTGGTGCTTTGGCACGAAGTTTAACACCAAATTTAGATCCTTGTTTTACCATTTCAGGTTCTTCTAAAATAAGTTCTTCCATTGATGGTGTTACAATTCCATATCCTTTTGTCTTTACTTCTTGAAGAGCATACTGTATTTTACTATATTCTTTCTTTACTTTTGCTAAATCAGAAATTATTGAGAATAAATCTCCATCATTACCAATATCTACACCTGATATTTCTGTTAAAACTTTATAGAATAAATCTTCTCTTAAATTAATTTTTACATTTACAGCACCTGTTCCTAATTCTATATTATCTAAAACACTATTTTTTATAATTTCTGTATCCTGTATTTTTTCCAAACATCCTTTAATTTGTTTTATACATTCTACATTATTAAAACTTTCTCTTATCTCATTATATAATTCTTCTTTTATCCAATGTCCATCATCTAAATTTTCTACCCATTTAGGAAAATCTATATTTATTCTTTCAACCGGAAATTCATATAACATTTTTGCAAAAATATCATTTATATCTTTTATATCTAATCTAGCGCAATTTGTAGCAACCACTGTGGTTGAATATTTTTGTTCTAATTTTTTAGATAATTCAATTGTATATTCTGATGATGGATTATCAGAATTTAAAACAATTATAAATGGTTTATTTAATTCTTTTAATTCTTTTACGACTCTTTCTTCTGCTTGAATATAATCTTCTCTTGGAATATCTGTTATACTACCATCTGTTGTTACTAATATTCCAATACTAGAATGTTCTTGAATAACTTTTTTTGTTCCGATTTCTGCTGCTTTTTCGAAAGGCATCTCTTCTTCTGACCATGGTGTTTTTACCATTCTTGGTACGTCATCTTCTAAATAACCTATTGCATTATTTACTAAATAACCTACACAATCAACTAATCTTACTTTCATTTTTATATTATTTTCAATAGATATCTCTACTGCCTCATTTGGAACGAACTTTGGCTCTGTTGTCATTATTGTTCTTCCTGATGCACTTTGTGGTAATTCGTCTGTAGCTCTTTCTTTTTTATATGTATTTTCTATATTAGGTATAACTAACAAATCCATGAATTTCTTTATAAATGTAGATTTACCTGTTCTAACTGGTCCTACAACACCTACATATATATCACCATCAGTCCTTCTAGCAATATCTTCGTATATTTGTAACTTTTCCATAAAAACCTCCATTCGAGCATAATCGCTCTATATAATAATTTAATAAAAAAATTCTATTAATTATATTTATTTTTCACAGTTCCTTTACCTCCTAAAACCTTTGTACAATTAAACTTTACTTCATTATATTAATTTATTAAATTAATATTCCTATTTTTTCAAAATTTTCCATAGTATATTTTTTATATATTTTTGCAAATAATAATATAAATTCCATTTCAATTTAATTTTTATTAACCTCTTTCATTCTAAATAATTATAGAGGTTATTTAATAAAGTTTTGTTAGAGCTAAATTGTCTCAACTGGAGGTTAATATGAATAATTTAAAAAATAAAATTCTATCCTTTTTAGATAATTTATTTATATACAAGGAAACAAATAAATACGACTTCTTTTTACCAGAAAAAGATTCAGAAAAAGAATCTACTCAAAAGGAAGAAAAAGCAGAAAATTCAAAACAAACTGATTATGAAGACATATTTCCTAATATAAATATCAATCTAGAATATATGCAAATAAAATATAATGCTTTAATCAATAGTGATGTTGTAATTAGAGAATTTAATTTAATAGCTAAAAATAATGAATACAAAGCTTTTTTAATATATCTTGATGGTATGGTTGATTCTAATATGATTAATGACTTTATTTTAAAACCTCTTATGCTCAGAAACAGAGCAAATACTTATGTTAAAGATAATCAAAATAAATCCATTACTATTGTTAAAAATAATCTTGGTATAAAAAAAGTAAAAAAATTCAATCTTGAAGAATATATTTTCAATTCACTAGTTCCTCAAAACTCTATAAAAAAGCATACTAAATTCAAAGATGCCATATCTGATATTAATTCTGGAAACTGTATTTTATTCGTTGATACAATCTCCACAGTTTTTAGTTTAGAAGTTAAAGGATTTAAAGCAAGAAGTATAGGAGAACCAAGTAATGAAATAATAGTTAGAGGTTCACAAGAAGCATTTGTAGAAGTTATTAGAACTAATACTTCAATATTAAGAAGATTAGTTAACAATGAAAACTTAATTATTGAAAATATTGATGTAGGTAAAATAAGTAAAACCAAAGTTGCTGTGTGTTATTTAAATAATATAGCTAGTGAAGACCTAGTATATGAAGTAAAATACAGAATAAATAACTTAGATATAGATACCCTTATATCATCTGGACAATTGGAGCAACTAATACAAGATGATAGTACTATTTTTCCTCAAATGATATCTACTGAAAGACCAGATAAAGCTGTAAATTATCTTTTTGAAGGTAGAGTAGTTATTATAGTAAATGGTAGTCCATATGTCCTAATTGCTCCTGGAGTTTTAGTTGATTATTTATCTTCTCCTGAAGATTTAAATCTAAAACATCAATATTCTAATATTTTAAAATTAATTAGATTAATAGCATATTTCTTCGCACTTCTACTACCTGGTTTATATATAGCAATAACAACATATCATCAAGAACTAATTCCTACTGAACTACTGCTTGCTATAGCTTCTTCTCGAGAAACTGTTCCTTTTCCACTACTATTTGAAATTATAATTATGGAGCTATCATTTGAGTTAATAAGAGAAGCTGGTTTAAGAGTTCCTTCACCTATTGGACCCACTATAGGTATTGTTGGTGCATTAATATTAGGTGAAGCTGCTGTAAGTGCTGGAATAGTAAGCCCTATTTTAATTATTATTGTTGCTATAACTGGTATATCTTCATTTGCAATACCAGACTTTTCTTTAAGTTTTACATTAAGATTATTAAGATTTGTATTTTTAATTTTAGGAGCAGTTGCTGGTTTTTTAGGAATAGCATTAGGAATTTTTGTATATTTATGCTTTATTTCAAATTTAAAATCTTTCGGTGTTCCATATACATCACCATATATACCAAATACTAATTTCAGTAATACAACTACTTCATTTTTTACTAAACCTATTTGGAAAAGAGAAAAAAGGCCTTCTTTCCTTAACCCTAAGAAAGAATATGAAGAAGGTAAAATAAGTATGCTATGGAAAAAATCTAAAAAAGAAGAATAATAGGAGGTAATATAATTGATAGCTAAAAAAATTTGCTTTGCAGAAGCTATTGCACTCATTATAATCTTAGTAATAAACAGAATTATATTAGGTGTTCCAAAAAGTCTTCTAGTAAATAGTGCATTTAGTGCTACTCTTACTATAATTTTTGTTAGTATTATTACTATTTTAATAATACTTCTTATAAATAAATTGTTTAAAAAATTCATTGCATCTGATATTTTAGATATTTCAGAGTTTTTGGCAGGTAACTATTTAAAAAAATTCGTAGGTATTCTTTATATTATTTTATTTATGGGAATTTCTATTTTGTGCTTATCTTATATCTGTGACGTACTAAAATCTATATATTTTGAGAGTAATGATAAGTTATTTTTAGCATTATTTTTTATAGTAGGAATTGCAATAGTTAATAGAATGGGCTTTAATGCTGTAATAAAATCCAATCTTATAATTGTAATATTAACTACAATTATAATGATAATTATGTTTATTTTATCCATTCAATTATTTGTGCCTGAAAGATTTTTCCCTTTGTTTGGATTTGGAATTAAAGAAAATTATTTTGCTAGTTTAACAGATGTATTTGCATTTAGTGGATTAGCCTATATTATGCTTATATTTCCATTTTTCAAAAATACCCAGGACTTTTATAAAACAAATATAATTTCTACTATTATAATAAGCATATATCTACTTATAAGTACTATATGTTTATTACTAGTTTTCCCAAACTCTGTAATTTCTGAAAGTATATTTAATATGTACGTACTAGCAAGACTAGCTGATTTAGGTGAATTTCTAAGAAATACTGATTGTATATATCTCCTTTTTTGGATATTATCAATTTTCTCATACTTGAGTATAAATATGTTTTTTATAACAAATATATTTAAAAAAATAACAAATATTAAAAATTCAACTGCTACTATTTATTCTTTTTCATTAATATTATTTGTTTCAATATTGTTAATTAACAATATTACTTCATATAACTTTTTATTAAACACAGTTTACAAATATTATATGATAACTGTTATTGTTCTGAGTATAATAATACTCATTTTAGCAAATATAAAGAAGAAAAAAAATTTGCCAAAACTCAAGTAACTATTTAGAGGAATTAACTTTTTATTAAATATAATTTTAACTTTAATTAGTCACAACTTAATCTTATGATGAAAAGGTGTTAATATATGAATGTTTTAAAAAAAATTATTGCTTTAATTTTAATTTCAATATTTTCCTTATTTACACTAACAGGTTGTAAATATGAAAATAACAGTATAGAAAATCTAGCCTATGTTATTGCATTAGGAATAGATAAAGGAGAAGATAATTTATTAAAATTATCATTTCAATTTGCAACTCCTTCTTCTGATTCTGGAAGTTCTGGCTCTTCTGGCTCTGATATTACTACTACCACTGTTGAATGCTCTTCAATTAGCTCAGGTTTTAATTTAATGAATAGTTATATTAGTAAAAAATTAAATTTATCACACTGTAAAGTTATAATTTTTTCTGAAGAATTAGCTGCAATTGGGATTACTGAAGAAGTTCAAACACTTATTAACAAAATACAAATACGTCCAGACTCTAGTATTATTATAAGTAAATGTTCTGCATCTGATTTTATAGAAAATGCTAAACCTAATCTTATGACTTTAATAGCTAGATACTATGAAATCGTAGTTACTTCTGGAAAATATACAGGATATTACTATAATAGTACTCTAGAAAATTTTTATTCATCTCTTGAAGAAAGTTTAGTAGAAGCAACAGCAATGTTAGGTGGTACTAATGTTGAACAATTGCATTATATTGATAAAGATATTAATTACATTGATATTGATAGTAGTTACATCGCTGGTACATCACTTGTAGAAGATGAAAATTTAATACAGTTGATGGGAACAGCTGTATTTAAAGATGGTAAACTTGTTGGTGAACTAAATGGTCAAGAAACAATATCACATTTAATTGTTACAAATAAACTTGATCAATGTATCATAAATATACCAGATCCATTTTCTTCAGATAATTTAATTTCTGTTTCTATTAGTCTTAATAATACTAATAATAAAGTAGAATTTGTTAATAATGCTCCATATATAATGGTAGACACTTCTATTGAAGCATACATTTTAACTTATTCAGATTCATCTAATTACGGAACTGAAGAAGCTCTTGGTATTATTGAAAAATATATAAATAGCTATCTTGCAACACATATCAGCTCATATTTATATAAAACTGCTAAAGAATTTAATTCTGATATCGCTGGATTTGGTAAAAAAGTAATTTCTAAATATACCAATATAAATAAATGGAATGAGTCAAATTGGTCTAATAATTATAAGAATGCTTTCTTTCATGTAAATGTTTCTACAGATTTAGAAGGTTCAACATTGATGATTAATAATTAAAAGGAGGAAATTTTGAGTATTGTAATATCACTTTTAAGTATTTGGGTTTTTACAAAAACTTTAAGCTATGGTATTGTAGAAATTAAAGAATATAATAATAAGTTTGGTGGAATTTCAGTTATAATTTTAGCTATATTTACTATTATATTTTGTAATATTATAGTTTGGATAAGATAATATTAACTCACTTATACAAGAAAAATCTAATGTACTTTTTATGCAGTAACAATTCGTGGGGACCAGCAAGCTTACAGTCTGTTTTACAGACTGTAAGCTTGCTGGGAGTTACAAATAAAAAATACATTAGATTTTTCTGTAAATAGAATAGTTAATATAACTATCTCTCTATCACTTCATCTTTTTCTTTATCATTTTTTTCTTTTTTCATTTGTTTTAATGCTTGTTTTTCTATATCACCATTTTTATTCTCTACTAATAAATAATCCATTTTATTTTCTATTAAATTTTCATTTTTACACTTTTCTATAAATAATTTTTTCTCTTCATTTATATTATTTAAATATTCATTATAATTTTTCTTTTCATTATTTGCTTTTCTGTATTCATTTTTTTTCGCAATTTCTATATTTTGACTACTGGCTATTCGCATTTTTATTCTTTTCTCACTACAATAATCTATATATTTTTTAAAATTATTTATTTTGTTTTCATATGTTTGTTTTATTTTTTCAAAACTTGGTAAGTAATTTTTATCTTGTATATTTATCATTGTATTTTTTTGCATATTAATTATATCTTTATAATATTTATATAAATCTCCTGAAACATTTGTATTTGTAGGTAATTTTTCTAATTTTGCTTCATAATCATTATACATATAATCATATATATTTAATATTTTTCGTGTCTCATTTTCACATTTTACATCTCTTATCATATTATATATTTTTACTAATCTATTTTCTCCATTTTCAAGATATTCATTTTGATAGTTTTTAAAAATCAAATTAAACTTATTTTTTCTATATAATATATTTAAAGTAGAGTACAAGTTTCCTTTTATTCCATTTTCATTTGTATTTACAGCATAATTGTCTAATTTTTTTAAATCATTTTTTTCTTCATTTTGCAAAAATACATTCTTTATTATTTCATCACCATCTTTTACTTTCTCTAAAGAATTATATGTTTTATAATCAATTTTTTTAACCATTTCTTTTATTTCTGGATTTTTTCTATCTAATTTCTTACACATTCTTTTAAATTTATTTTGAATTTTTTCCATTTCTTTTATATAATCTAAATCTTTCATTTTATTAATATCTAAATTCCATACCATATGTTCTTGCATATATTTTATTTCTTCGAACACTGTTTTTGCATCATTTATATCAAATTTCTTATAATTTTCTAATTTTATATTATATGCCTTAAAGCATGTTTTCATTGAACTTTGCAATGTTTCCAAAGTTTTTTCTTTATTTGTTCTTGCATTTTCTGATATACAATTTGTATCTAATAATAATTTTAAATAAGGATATTTATAATAATTTTTTTCATTTTCGTCTAAAGCATTTTCATACATATCATCAAATTCCTTCATCATATCTTCATGTGAATATCCTGTTTTATAATCTTTGCTATTTAAATACATTTCTAATAACTTTTCTTTTGGAATTAAACATGATACCATATCTGCCATATTTATATAATTATCATAAAAAGAACCAGAAGATAAATTCTTCATAAAATATCCATTTTCTAAATCAATAAAACTATATTTCATATCTTTTGTATGTGTTTTTGCATTAAACCACTCTGTCCATTTTTCAGTTTCATCGTCTCCTATTAAAAAATTATCTAAAAATTTATCATAATTTTCTATTTCATATCTTCCGTCTTTCCTTTGTAATTTTTTTCTTTCTATTTCTTTATTATATTCATTTTTTATATAACCATTATCAATTAAAACTTTTTTATATCTGTCTGATAAATATGATATTGATTCTTTTCCCCTATAATCCATTGTTGCTCTATTAAATGTATGCCATAATTCATGTTTTAAAACAGCTTCTAAATTATCAACCCCCTTTGTATATACTATCCCTGCATCAAACATTGCAGAGGCTGACATTGAACCCATATATGTTTCGTTAGCTTTTATTCTATTTGACATAATTTTTAAAGTTTCTTCTATATGCTTACTATGTTTATCACCATACTTTTTTACAAACTCTTCATACGATTCATTCATTATTTTATATATTCTAGGGTCAATATTTTTGTCTATTTGCTCTATTATATCCATATATATTCCCTCCTTATAAATATATATTTTACCGCTCATTGTTTACATAATTCAATTACTATTATAACATATTTTGCCTCTACTGTCATATTTTTTCAATTAATATAAGATATTAGTTTTATTAATGTTTCCTTTTTATGTAAAGTGTGATATAATAATATTAGGTTTATTATTTTTATTAATTTAAAGGAGGTTTCGCATCATGACTATGATGGAAATTAAAAAAGCTTATGCGAATGGATTGTTTAAAAGATATGGCATCTATTTTGATGCTGAAGAAATCACTTTATGTAGTAAATATGCATTCGCATATGATCAAAAGAATGAGCAACTTTTGTATTACACACCTTTTGAAGGGTGGAATAGCAAAAAGTTTCATTTTGAGCACAAGGGTTCTTGCACAAGTCAATTTACAGACTGTGTGCAGGCAAATCATCTTTCTTTCCTCATGAGCGTCAATGCTCACAAATACATCGATTCTGATAACACCATTATTACGGAAATGAAAAACAAACACTTTAGGATATTTATCGGAAAAGATGATAATTCCAATCATTATGCTTGTACAGTCTCTTATTCTTTTGCATTTAAAGACTTCATAGTTGAAAATGTTTTTCAACTTTAAAAAAAGGGTCCTAACTAGGACCCTCTTTTTATGTACTAATCCTCATCTGGTTTTGGTGCATCTACTGGACAAACCCCAGCACATGTTCCGCAGCTTATACAGCAATCTGGATCTATAACAAATCTCTCTTCACCTTGAGAAATACAACTTGCAGGACAAGCTTCTGCACATGCTCCACAGCTTATACATGCATCTGTTATTTTATATGCCATCTTTTTCACCTCCTAAAATTATATCTCATCTTCTGCAATATTTTCTATTTTATCTAATTCTTCTAATTTTTTCAACTCATTTAAATCTTCTTCGCTTGTTTCTTCATCATTTTCTACTATATCTTTTTCTACATTTTTTATTATCTTTATATCATTCATACTATATTTTTTGAAAAAAGTTTCATCTTCTTCTTTAAATTTCACTTTTATAATTTCTTTTAAAACTTCTATTCCTACAACTTCTCCAACTCCATCATCTGTTTCTACTATTGCTCCTATTTTAGGGAGTCTTTCTAGTTTTTCTTCATATACATTTTGTTCATATTTTAAACAACACATTAATCTACCACAATTTCCAGATATTTTAGATGGATTTAATGATATATTCTGTTCTTTTGCCATTTTTATTGAAACTGCCTCAAAATTTCCAAGAAAAGAACAACAACATAATTCTCTTCCACATACACCATTACCACCCATTCTTTTTATCTCATCTCTTACACCAATCTGTCTTAATTCTATTCTTACTTTAAATATTGCTGCTAAATCTTTTACTAATTCTCTAAAATCTATTCTTCCATCTGCAGTAAAATAAAATAGAATTTTTGTATTATCAAATTTGTATTCTACATCAATTAATTTCATTTTTAATTTATGCTCTTTTATTTTTTCTAAGCATATTTTAAATGCTTCTTTTTCTCTTTTTTTATTCTCTTCATTATGTCTTATATCTCCTCTTGTAGCTATTCTTATTACTGGTTTTAAAGGTGAAACTATTTTATCTTCTGGAATTAATCTATTTACAATTACAGCTTCTCCATATTCTTCTCCACTACTTGTTTCTACTATAACATATGTATTTTTTTCAATCTTTAATCTACCTGGATCAAAAAAATATATTTTTCCTGGTTTTTTAAATCTAACTCCTACTATATTTTTCATTAAATTCCTCCCAAATACCAAATAAAAGATTATCTATACACATATCATAATTAGAATTTGCTTTTAATCTTTTTTTGGTATCTTCTACTATATTTATACAATTTATATAATTCAATCTATTTTCTATAGAATTTTTCATTTGATTATAAATTAATACATTAATATACTCTAATATTTCATCAATTTTTTCTTTTTCCTTGTATAAAAATTTATTATTATTTATAAATTCAATTTTATTTACTGTTTTTATATTATTTACTAAATCCTCTAAATTTTCATATAATTCTTTATTAGAAATTACTTGAAGTGCTCTTTTTATACTACCTTGTGATAAATTAAGAAAATTATTATCTAAAATTTCGTAATTATTTTTTCTTAAATAATTATTTATTTCTTCATTTGATAGATTATCAAAAACAATTTTTGTACATCTAGATTTTATGGTGTTTAATAAATAATTTTCTTTTGAACATATTAATATAATCACAACATATTGTGGCGGTTCTTCTAAAGTTTTTAACAAACTATTTTGAGCCTCTTTAGTCATTTTTTCACTATCATCTATTATATAAACTTTTTTACCTGATATAATTGGTTTTTCCATAACTTTCGAATTCATTTCTCTAATTTGATCTATTTTCATATTATTTCCATCTGGCTTTATAAACTCAAAATCTGGATTATTATTGTTATCAAATTTTACACAAGCCTCACATGTATTATTACATGTTTCTTTATCTTTATTAACACATAATATCATTTTGGCAAATTTTTTAGCAATAATACTTTTACCAATACCTTCTGTTCCTACAAATAGATAGCTATGTAATATATTGTTTGTTTTTATTGCATTACTTAATATTTCTTTTACTTTATCATTTCCAATTATATCATCAAACATAACATTTTAGTCTACCTTTCCAAATAAGTTTAATGGCCAAAATCTAATCCATACTTTACTTTCTATTTTTTCTAAAGGTATACAACCAAATCTTCTACAGTCTGTACTTTGTGGTCTATTATCCCCCATTAAGAAAACTGTTCCCTCTGGTACAATAATATCAGTAAAAGCACCATCTAAAGATTCTGTTACAACATCTTCTTGTAAATATGGTTCATCTAATTCTTCTCCATTTATATACACTTTTCCATCCTTGATTTCCACATGTTCTCCAGGTAATCCTATAACCCTTTTTATATAACTTGTTTTATTAGTTTCTAAAACATAATAAACAAATTTAGAAAATAAACCATCTGGTTCATTTTCATATTTTGCTACTGGATTATCTATGTCTGCTTCATACACTGGTATATATGTCTCACTTGGAGCTTCAAAAGTAACTATATCTCCTCTTTTCAATTCTTCATGTGTAGTTCTTGCTAATCTATTTAATATTAATCTTTGGTCTTGTTTTAATGTTGGATACATAGAAGGTTGCTTTACTATAGTTGGGGTTGCTATATAATATCGTACTAATAATGCTAAAATGAGAGCAATTAATATACAATATATCCATTCTAAAGTCTCCTTTAATTTAGGATTCATTCTTAACTCCATCTGTTTTCCTCTTCCTTAACTTGTATTATTTTATTCTTTTTTTGTTTTAGTTGGTATTCTTATAACAACTTCAGTTCCTTTTTCTACAATACTTTTTATACTTATACTACCATCGTTTTGATCTAAAATTTCTTTCGCTATAGAGAGTCCTAGTCCTGTTCCTCCCATTTCACGTGTTCTTGATTTATCTACTCTGTAAAATCTTTCAAATATTCTTGTTAAATCTTTTTCCGGTATTCCTATTCCATTATCTATTATTTTTATATATGCATCATTATAAACAAAACCTACATATATTTTTATGTTGCCACCTTCTGGTGTGTATTTTATACTATTAGTTAATATATTTATTATAACTCTTTCAATACCATATTTATCTGCATATACCATAGGAACATTTGCTGTTACAAAACATTCTACACTTAAATTTTTCTTTTTTATTTCTATATTTAATCCATCTTGAATCTTTTTAACCAATTCTCCTAAATCAAACTCTGTCTTTTCTGCTTTATTTTGTTTATTATCATATTTAGATAAAGTCAATAAATCACTTACTAATCTTGCCATTCTTCTAGCTTCTGATGAAATAACATTTAAAAACTTTTCTTGTACATCTTTTTCATAATTACTTTCAAGTAAAGTATCTGCATATCCCATTATAGATGTAATTGGTGTTTTTAATTCATGTGACACATCTGCAACAAATTCTTTTCGCATATTATCCAACTTAACATGTTCAGTTATATCTTGTATAACTGCTATAACACCTGCTGGTCTATCATCTTCATCCTTAAATTGTGCAAAAAGCATATTTACATATCTATCTTGCAAATCTACTTTTTGTTCTGAAGATGTCCAATTTTCTAAATATATAATTTTTTCTATATTTATATTTATTCCAATTTTTTTAAAAATTGTATCAAAATTATTATCATCATCATCTAATTTTAATAATTTTCTAGCTGCTGGATTAATATGTATTATTTCTCCATCCAAATCAAATGCTATAATCCCGTCTGTCATGTGTAATAAAATAGTTTCAATTTGCTTCTTCTGCCTTGAAGCTTCAGTAAATCTATCATTTAACTTTATAGCCATTATATTAAAAGCATTTACTAAATCTTGAATATCATTTCTTGGTTTCTCAATAGATATATTATTCATATCCACTTTTTTTCCATCAGCAATATCTTTTGCATTTTTTGTAAGCCTTTTTATAGGAGAAATAACTACCTTTGATACAAATATTATTGCTATAATAGCTATAACAATAAATATACCAATAGAATAAATTGTTGTTTTTACTATATTAGCTACTTCATTATTTAATGCTTGCTCACTTTGTTCTATTGATATAATATCTATATTATTTAACTGATTTGAAAATAAAAATCCCATACCAGCTATTATTATTATCCCTAAAATTGTAAAAATAAGTATTATCTGTATTTGTATATTCTTTAACATTTTATCACCTTATGTCGCAATATAATATCCTACTCCTCTTTTTGTAATTATTATCTTAGGATTTGATGTATCTTTTTCTATTTTTTCTCTTATTCTTCTAACAGTAACATCTACAGTTCTAATATCTCCATAATACTCATATCCCCAAACTTTTTCAAGTAAAATTTCCCTTGTAACTACTTGTCCTGGTTGTGTTGCTAAATATTTTAGAACTTCAAATTCTCTTAAAGTTAAGTCTATAACCTTTCCATCTACTCTAACTTCAAATTTATCTAAGTTTAATATTACGTCTCCAATTCTAATTTCATTTTCTGCAGTATCTTTATCATTTTTATTGTCATTAACTAAGTTATTTGCCTCAACTTTTCTTAAATTAGCCTTAATTCTTGCCATTAACTCTCTTACACTAAAAGGCTTTGTTACATAATCATCTGCACCTAATTCTAATCCAAGTATTTTGTCTATCTCTTCATCTTTTGCAGATAACATTAATATTGGAACATTAGGAAGTGTATGTCTTATTTTTTTGCAAACAGTTAAACCATCCATTCTTGGTAGCATAATATCTAGTAATATTAGATCTGGTTTCTTTTCTAATGCAATATCTACAGCTGTTACACCATCATTTGCTTCCAATGTATTATAGCCTTCCTTTTGTAAATTATATATTAGTATTTCAACAATTGGCTTTTCATCATCTACGATTAATATTGTTTTTTTCTCATTGCTATTTTCCAATTCACTCATTATATAACCTCAGCTTTCTTTATAATCTTTAATATTTATTATATATCATATTTTTTAGATTTGTACACCTTTTTTGCTAAAATTTTATAACTAATTTATTTATTTTATTTTTAATATAATTTTCCAATTTCTCCATGAATTCTTCTTGATTTATTTGTTTTTTTGCAACTAAATCTAAACCTTTTTCCCAACTAGCTGTTAATCTTGGATTTAACATATCTGCCATTGATAAATTAACTACATCATATATTACTTCTCCTTTTTTTGTAGGAGTAATTATTTGTGTTTTTTTATTAATATTTATATAGTTTATTTTCTCTAATTTTTTAATTATTTCTGCTCTTGTTGCACTAGTACCTATTCCTGCCCCTTTTATTTGTTCTCTTAACTCTTCATCTTCTATTAATTTACCTGCATTCTCCATTGCTAATATAATAGAACCAGAATTATATCTCGAAGGTGGTGATGTTTCTGCTTCTTTAATATTTATATCTATTACATTTACTAATTTTCCTTTTTTTAAAGTATTTAAAATATTATCTTCATCTTGTTTTTCTTGTTTTACTTTGTTTTTCAATATTTCAAGATATCCCTTCTTTATACAAACTTTTTGACTTGTATTAAATTCCTCATTTTCTACTTTTAAATTAACATTAATTTTACTATATTCTGCAGGTGGATAAAAAATAGCTAAAAACCTTTTTACTATTAATAAATATATATTTCTATTTAATTCATTTAGTCTATCATAATTTTCTAATCCTTGCCCTGTTGGTATTATTGCATAGTGATCTGTTATCTTACTATCATCAACATATTTTGTTTTTTGTAAATTAGTTGAATATTTTTCGTCTATCATTTTCTTTATATAATTTTGTATTTCATCATTTTTTAAATTTCTAGCTAATCCATTTAAATTTTTATTTATTTCTTTAGCTATTGCTGTTGATAACACTCTTGCATCTGTTCTTGGATATGTCACTAATTTTTTTTCATATAAGTTCTGTATTACTTCCAATGTTTCATCTGGTTTTATTTTATATAGCTTTGTACACTCATTTTGTATTTCCGCTAAATTAAATAATAATGGTGGATTTTCTTTTTGTTTTGTTTTTTTTACAGATATTACTTCTGCATTTTTATCTTTTAATTCTTTGATAAATTTTATTGCATCTTCTTTATTTTTTAATCCTGAATCATTGTATAGTTTATTAGATTCATAGTATCTAGATTTTTCATTCACTTTCCATTCTGCTGTAAATGATTCATTTTCTTCTCCAAAACTTCCAACTAATTTATAATACTTTGTTTTAACAAAATTTCTTATTTCTCTTTCTCTTGAAACAACCATTCCAAGTACACATGTCATTACCCTTCCTACTGATATTACAATTTTTTCTTCTCCGATTTCTTTTGCTGCTCTTTTACCATATATTATAGATAATAATCTTGAAAAATTTATTCCTATTAAATAATCCTCTTTTGCCCTTAAATAAGCTGCATCAGATAAGCTGTTATATTCTTTTAAATCCTTAGCTTCTTTTATTCCTCTTAACATTTCTTCTTCTGTTTGAGAATCTATCCAAACTCTTTTTTCTTCTTTTCCTTTTACTCCAGTCATTTGTTCAACTAATCTATATATATACTCTCCTTCTCTTCCAGAGTCTGTACATACATAAATTGTGGAAATATCTTCTCTTTCAAATAATGATTTTATTATATTAAACTGATTTTCTACTGCTGGAATTAATTCATACTTATATTCTTTTGGTAAAAAAGGTAATGTATCTAATCTCCAAAATTTAAATTTTTCATCATATTTATCAGGATATGACATTGTAACTAAATGTCCCACACACCATGTTATAACCCATTCATTTGACTCTAGATACCCATTTTTTCTAACTCCATTTACATTTAGTACTTTTGCAAATTCCATTGCAACAGATGGCTTTTCTGTAATTAATAATTTTTTTGTCATTATCATCTTTCCTTTAATATTTAAACCTCTTTATCACTTCTTATTTTATGGTTTGACTCTATTTCTTCATTTATTTCTCTTTGTATTTCCTCACTTTCTTCTTTCATTTTAAAAATACTATTATATCCTATAAACATTGCCGCAATAATCATTAAAGCAAAAGATAATGCCTTCCATATTCCACTATCCAATAATATTATTGCAAACATTCCAAAAGTAGCACTTATGCCATATAGAATTAAGACAGCCTGTTTTTGTGTATATCCTTTACTAATTATTTTATGATGTAAATGACCTTTATCTGGCATTATTATTGCTTTTATTGATTTTCCTGTAACAATTCTTCTTACAATTGCAAAAAGTGTATCAAAAACAGGTAATGCTAAAACTATTAATGGTGCAACTATTACAATTGCTGTATATGTTTTTGCAACACCTAATATAGATATTACAGATAACGCAAATCCTAAAAAGTTTGAACCTGTATCACCTATAAATGTTTTTGCTGGATTAAAATTAAATGGTAAAAATCCTACTAAAGCACCACATAATGCCGTTATTAGAATAATTGCTACTATTGGTGAACCATTTAATGAAAATATAATTAATAATGAAAGAGAAGATATAAGTGATATTCCAGTAGAAAGTCCGTCTAATCCATCTATTAAATTTATAGCATTTGTTATACCTACAATCCATCCAATTGTTAATATTGTATAAAAAGTATCTTTCCAACTTAACTGATTTATAAAATCTATATCTATGTTATCTATTCTTATACCACTTGTCACGACTATAATCGCCACTAAAATCTGTGTAAATAATTTTACTAATGGATGTACACCTCTTGAATCATCAATAAAACACACTATACCCAGAATTAATATTCCTGCACCAAAACCCAATAATTTTTTATAATATGTATCTTCTCCAAATAAATCTATTGTTCCTTCTATGTTCATTATAATTAATAGATATATTACTGATACTAAAAAGCCAGCTATTACAGCGACTCCTCCGTAATCTTGGCATAGCTTTCTTATTTACTCTTCTATTATCTTTTGGTACATCAATTGCTCCCACTTTTATTGCTAACTTTATGCTATATGGTGTTAAAACAAAAGCTATTATAAAGGCTAACATAAATGCAATAGCTATATCTCCCCACATATTTATCTCCTCTATTTCATATTATGATTTTCTATTTTTTCAATTTCTTCTATTCTTTTCTTATGTCTTCCGCCCTCAAATTCTGTATTTAACCATGTATCAATTATTATCATTGCTTTATCTATATCTAAATAATTCGCTCCCATTGTCAATATATTTGCGTTGTTATGTAATCTAGAAAGCTTGGCTGTTTCTTCATTATAACAAGTAGTAGCTCTTATTCCTTTAAATTTATTTGCCGTAATACACATTCCAAAACCTGTACCACATATTAGAATACCTAAATCACATTCTTTTTTTTGTACTGCAATAGCTACTTTTTCCACTATTATTGGATAGTCTGTTTTCTCTTGTGAAAATGCTCCAAAATCCTCATATTTCAACTGTCTATCTTTAAAGCATCTTTTTATTTTTTCTTTAAGCTCATATCCTCTATGATCTGAACCAATTGCAATTTTCATGAGAACAACTCCTTTCATTTTGTTATTATAGCATATATTAATGTTTATATTCAATTGATTTATAAATAAAAATACTATCTACTGCAATATTTAAGCAGTAAATAGTATTTTTATTACATAGAAAAACTATTTAACTTTTTATTTTCTTATATTCATCGCAAACGATCCATGGAACTGCATTTTTCATATTTCTTTTTATTGAAATAAGTGGAACTATATTGGATAAAGGTGCTAAGTAAGATAAATCTTTATAACATCCTCCAGCTAATGAAAATTTTGTTTCTGAACCACTATCTCTAATTATTTTGTAAGTATTTCCTAAATCATAAAATTTTCCTATAGCTCTACTACCTGATTTTTCAAGTTCATTTTCTATTAACTCTGTATTTAAAAAATTACCTAAACTCTTGCTATCATCACATACAACAAACCATGCATCATCAATGCTTTGTTTTTTTTTCTCTACTAGATACTTAATTAAGTATCCTAAAAATGCATAGTAATGATTTTCATCTCCAATTCTACTATTTCTTTCAGGGTATAATTTTTGGCATTTTTCATATAACCATTCAACTGACTTTTCAATTATTGGATATGTGCCCTCTTTATAAATAAGTTTGTCGTTTTCATCCAATGAAGGCGAAATTGTAAATACCATGAAATCTTTTAAATTCATGTCAATTGCCTTGAAAATTCCTTTTTTTACTATTTCTTGTGAATGATTTTCTGGTTTATACCTAAATACTTTATCTCTTTTTGATAATGAAGAAACTTCAATAAGTTCCAAAAAATCATCTAAAGTTTTTTCTTTATATTTCTCCCGTTTTTCAGGCTCAATATATACTTCGATTGCACTTCCTCCGTTAATAATTTTTACATTTGTAAATTTCATTCCTTTTTCTGCTTCTATTATGTTTTTTTTCATAATACAAAACCTCCAAAAAATTTTTTGTGAGAATAATAAATTTTTATTCTTATATATTATACATCTACTTTACATAATTTGCAAGTAGATTTTATTTAATCTTTATTTATAGTGTAAAATTTCCATTTACCTATTGCAAAATACAACTATACATGATAAAATATTTAAAGCAAATTTAGAAGAAACACTATAAGGAGGTGCTAATAGATGCCAAATATTAAATCAGCTGAAAAAAGAGTAAAAATAATTAAAAAGAAAACATTAAGAAATAATATGATAAAATCAGGATATAGAACAGCAATTAAAAAATTTGAAAATGCTGTTGCTGCTGGAGATAAAGAAGCTAAAAACTTATTTGTAGATGCTACAAGAAAAGTTGATCAAGCTTGTTCAAAAGGTGTTATTAAAAAGAACACTGCTTCTAGAAAAAAATCTAGATTATCAAAATTATTAAACACAGCAAATGTATAATAAATCACAGATAAAAACACACTGAAAATTAAACTATTGTTTAATTTTTCGGTGTGTTTTTTTATGTTAATTTATTAAGTTTTTATTTCAATAACAATCATATTTATTTT
>CALXBW010000026.1 GCA_944386645.1 uncultured Clostridia bacterium
GATTTATCAAGTATTCCTCCATTGAATACAAAACTTAAACTTACTCCTGCTAATATCAGCAAAATTATAATTGTGATGATTAATGCCACAAGCGTTATACCTTTGTTTTTCATAAACTATTTATCTCTCCTCTTCTTCTGTTATTTTTCTCTTCTATTTATATTTTTATTATATCCTTTAATTTCTTTTTTTATAACATTTGTAAACCATTTATTCTAGCAATGTATATTCGTGCAAATATTAATAATACTAGTAGGGTTATAAATAAAGAATTAATATATTACAAATCTACAAAAAACTTTATATATTCATCCTTATTTTCTACATGTATATTTCCTCCATGAAGTTCAATTATTTTTTTAGTTATTGCTAACCCTAATCCTGCCCCCCCAGTTGAACTTGCTCTAGAGTCATCAGCTCGATAAAATTTATCAAAAATCTTTTCTAGTTTATATTCTGGGATTTTATCTCCCTTATTAATAAATACCACACTAATTTTATCTTGCATCTTTTTAAGGATAATATTAATCTCACTATTTTCATAACTATAATTAATAGCATTTTTTAATAAATTACCAAAAGCTCTAGCTAACTTGTCTCCATCACCTAAAAACATTAATTTATCTGGTGCTTCTAAATTACAAACAAGATTTTTCTCATCTAACATTGGATAACACTCATCTACTAATTGTCTAAGTAAATAAGATAAATCTATACTTTGCTTATTTATAGGCATATCTTGTAAATTATATCTAGTTATATCAAAAAATTGATTTGTTAAATCTTCAACTCTTAATGCTTTATCATAAGCAATCTTTATATATCTTTCTTGTAATTCCTTTGAAATATCTTTTTCATCTTTTAATAAAGTTAAATATCCTATAATAGATGTAAGAGGTGTTTTTAAATCATGAGCCATATATACAATTAAATCATTCTTTTTTTGTTCCGCTTCTTTTGCTCTATTTTTTTCTTTTATTAAGTCTATTCTTATCTCATTTAATCTATTTTCAACAAGCAATAAGGTTGCAGGTAATTTAATTTCTTGTTCTGGTCTTTTTAATATCTTATCAGTCGCCTCTAAAATAACTTCCATGTTTTTTGCAGTATCTCTAATCACAATATATGTAATTATTAATAATACAATTATATATACTAACACTAATATAATACTTTTATATTGTGCCAAAAAATGATATAGTGATAAATTTATACTTGATAATAAATTTGCTAATCTATCATTATATAAAAAATCAATGAGAAATAATATTATTAAAAATGCTATTAAACTATATAATATTATTTTTACTATTGCTTTAATTGCTATATCATTTTTTAACTTTCTAAACTCGCTTTTTCTAGTCAATTTTATATCCCACTCCCCAAACAGTTTTTATAAATTTAGGATTTTTAGTATTCTCATTTAATTTTTCCCTTATTCTCCTAATATGAACCATAATTGTATTATTACAATCTAAATATTTTTCTTTCCATACTTTTTCAAATAATTCTTCTGAACATACAACTTTTCCTCTATTTTTACATAAATAAAGAAGTATTGAAAATTCTGTTGGAGTTAAATCTACTTTTTTATCATAAAGATAACAAGAGTGTTCATTTTCATCAATTATTAAACCATTAATATCTATTTTTTTATCATCTTTACCATCATTGTATTTTATATATCTTCTTAAAGCTGATTTAACCCTAGCAATCAATTCTAGTGGATTAAATGGTTTTGTAATATAATCATCTGCCCCGAATCATAAGACCTCTTATTTTATCTGCATCTTCAATCTTAGCAGTAAGCATTATAACAGGAAATTTTAAATTTTTCTCTCTTATATATTTACATATTTCAAAACCATTTTTGCCTTTTACCATAACATCTAATATTGCAATATCTATTTTTTCAGTATTGATGCATCTTATTGCATCTTCTGAATCATAAAACTTATATACATTATAATCTTCATTTTTTAAATATACTTCTACTAGATCAGCTATTTCTTTTTCATCGTCTAATACAAGAACATTCATTTTTATCACCCATAATATTTTAACATATTTTTCCCTTTTATTTTACTCATATTTTATAACGTAAGAAAAAATTAAGATTTTCGTTATTTTTTCTTTAAGATTTATAAACCAATATTTGCTAAACTTTAATTAAGAAAAAAATCATTAGTGTAAAAACAACTTTTTTACACTAGAAACTATATGCTATCTCAATTTTCTAAATAAAATTTAAGATAGCAAATAATAAACATCTTTTATTCTCACAATTCATAGAGTTTTTTATTAAATTTTATTAGGGCATGAATTAGCTCAAATGGAGGTTTTTATGAAAAATAAAAAAAGAAAATTATTAAAATTTTTGTTATTTATTATTGTAATTATTATACTATTCTATTTAACATCTAACTATTTTCCTAATATTGAAACAAATGTTTTTATTCCTGTATCTCAAGCTAAAAATGATAATTATCAAGGAATTGGTCAAGAAACTATTACAGGTAAAGATGGATATTTTACTACATTTACAACTATAGATAACTATAAAAAAACATATATCGAATATAAACAAAATGGAAATTCTTCATGGGCCCAGAATGAATATTGGGGAGGTACTATGGAGGAAAACGGATGTGGAATAACATCATTATCAATAATATTAAGTGGATATGGTAAAAATGTTACTCCTGAAGATTTAAGAAAAGAATATTATCCTGTTTTGGATGGAAGTAAATTTGGACAAGTATTAAAAGAAACTTATGGGATAGATAATTCTGATTTTTTATATAATTCTACTGACTTTTCAAAAAATACTATTTTAAGTTGGTTACAATCAAATAGACCTATCCTTGTATGTGTATGGAACCAGCCTCATAATAATAGATGGACCACTGCATCACATTATCTTGTATTACTTGCCTGTGATGACAATAATAAAGTATATGTTTCTAATCCAAATGGTGGACAAAATGATGAAAAAAGTTCTGGTTGGTATAACATAAACGAAATAACTCCATATATAGCTAAAATACTGTTTATTGAAGATTATATATAAAACTTACTAGTAATAAAACTAATATTTTTTATTTGTCCCCACAGCAATTAACACTCTAAAAAGCATCTAAATAATGCTACTACCAATAAAGGGATATATATTTTTAGCATTCATGTTAGATTATGTCTTCCTAATTGTTTTTGACTGCTAAATATATATACCCCTTTATTGGTGATTATTTTATACATCTTTTCTTGATTTTATTTCACATAATAGTGCTTTATAGGTTTCAAATTATCATCTAATTCATAACAAATTGGATTTCCTGTTTGTATTTCTAGCTTTATAATATCCTCATCACTGATATTATCTAAATATTTCATCAAACCTCTCAAACTATTTCCATGTGCAACAATAATAATATTTCTGTCTTTTTCTAATTCTGGTTTTATATTAGAATTCCAATACTCTATTACTCTTTTTATTGTATCTATTAAATTTTCTGTTCTTGGCAACTCATCTTCTGATAGATCTTTATACTTTTCATCATTACCAGGATATCTACTATCTGTTAATTCTAATTCTGGAGGTCTTACATCTGTACTCCTTCTCCATAATAAAACTTGCTCATCTCCGTATTTTTTCTTAGTCTCATCTTTATTTAATCCTTGCAAAGCTCCATAATGTCTTTCATTTAATTTCCAACTTCTTTTAATTTCTATATTTTCTTCATCCATTTCTTTAAGTATATATTTTAAAGTATCTTCAGCTCTTTTTAATACTGATGTAAAAGCTAAATCAAAATTATATCCCTTTTGTTTTAATACTTTTCCTGCTTCTATTGCTTCATTTATACCTTTCTCTGATAAATCTACATCTGTCCATCCTGTGAAACGATTTTCTAAGTTCCATATACTCTGTCCATGTCTGACTAATACTAATTTTTTCATAATCTTTCCTCCTTCATTATCTTAATATTATCCTAAAGCTACATCTAAAATCATCATAATTGTAAATCCTATGGCAACACCTATTGTTCCAATATTTGAATGTTCTCCAGCTTGCGATTCTGGTATTAGTTCTTCTACAACTACATAAATCATTGCTCCTGCAGCAAATGATAGTAAATACGGTAATATCGGTACTACTGCACTTGTAAGTAATATAGTAATGATAGCTCCAATTGGTTCAACAATTCCTGATAATGTTCCATACAAAAAAGCTTTTGTTTTAGAAACCCCCTCACTTTTTAATGGCATTGATATTATAGCTCCTTCTGGAAAGTTTTGCATTGCAATTCCTATAGCTAAAGCAATTGCGCCAGCTATAGTTATACCTGTATTTCCTATTAGCGCTCCAGCTAAAGTAACACCAACAGTCATTCCTTCTGGTATATTATGCAAAGTAACTGCTAACACAAGCATTGTTGAATTTTTTATCTTTGCTTTTAATCCTTCTGGTTTATCACTTTTCATATGTAAATGTGGTACTAAGCTATCTAAGACTAATAAGAAAATAATTCCTAATAAAAAGCCTATTGCTGCTGGTAACCAAGATATATCTCCTTGCTCTTTTGCCATATCTAATGATGGTATAATAAGAGACCATATTGAAGCGGCAATCATAACTCCTGCTGCAAATCCTAATAATAGTTTTTCTACTTTAACATTCATTTTATTTTTCATCAAAAAAACCATTGCTGAACCTAATACTGTTCCTAAAAATGGAATAAGTAATACTAATGATATACTTGATATATTCAAAATTATCATCTCCTTATCAATTATAACCACTAATCCATATTCTACTACTTTTTATATTATAATCTCAATATTTAACTTCTATATTTACTTTTCTTATTTATATCAACATAATATAATTTTGTCAAATTACAAAATGTAAATATTGTAAATTTTCTTGTATAAGAAGAAAAGTGGATATAACGAAATCAAAGATTACTATTCAACTATCTTTTATTTAGCTCCATCTTTATTTTTTCATTATTTTGAAATAACCAATAACTTGTAACTATACTCATTATTATTGGTACAATACTTAATACTGGATTGATAAAAATACAAACAATAACTATGCACCAAAGAAATATATTTCTTATTTTTATTCTTTGTATATTTAACTCTAGTTGTTTTTTTTATTCATTCATTGACATCTGATATAATTCCTTACCATTATATAATAATTTTCTATTCATAAAACCTCCAATAATTTATACACTTTAATACTCTTTATTTTTATATATTTTATATGATATTTTGTATGATACATAATACATAATTGCTGAAAGAATTATTAGTATCAATAATCCGAATTTATTAAAAATATTTTTAATGGCTTCTACATCTATATTAAAAATATTGTTTATAATTAAATATCCAATTCCGCCTACTATTGCAAATAAGGCAAATAATAATATAAACATTTGAATTCTACCTCTTTCGGCTCCCCATTTATATACGCTCGGTATCTGTATAGCACTTATTAAAGAAATTCCAAAAATTCCTCCTATTGTTACAGATAACAAAGATTCATAATCTACACTTATAATGTTTTCTGCTTTTATATAATTTATGATATTTATAATTATTGGTGTAATTATAAAACCTAATATACCACCTATTATAGTACATGATATTATTAATATATATTTTTCAAGTATTATCTTCTTTCTATTTGTTGGTAATGCCAATACATATTTTTCTGATTTTGATACTTCATCATAATTAAATGTTGCTAAAGCTATCATGCCTATCATAGCAGACATTATTATTGGTATAAAATTAGCTGTACTTTCATTCATTGTTCCTATAGCAAATATACATACAAAAATTATTATTAAAGAACTCTTATAGCTTGCTAAATTAAATAAATCTTTTTTTAATAATCCTTTTATAATATTCATATTTTATTTTTCCCCCTTTATATAAAATAACATTATTTCTTCAATAGATGGCTTATCAATTGTTTGTATATTATATTTATTTCTAAAACTATATTTATTTTCAGTTAATACTTCATATTGATATTTTTCTTTTCTATATTTTATATAATCGTTCCTATTTATTTTTTCAAAATCTTCTTTACTGCATTTTACAATTCCATAATTCTCTAGTAACTCAGATGTTGGTAAATCAAATAAAATTCTTCCATTTTCAATAAATACAATATAATCTGATATATGTTCTAAATCTGTTGTAATATGGGTAGATATCAAAATTGATCTTTTTTCATCTTCTTTAATAAATTTTCTGAATATATCTAAAATTTCATTTCTTACAATAGGATCTAATCCACTAGTTGGTTCATCCAATATTAATAATTTTGGCTTATGAGAAATCGCTGTTATTATTTTTAATTTCATTTTCATTCCACTTGAAAAATCCTTTATAAGTTTATCCATTGGTAAATTAAATTTTTTTAAATATTCAATATATATTTTTTCATCCCAAGTTGAATAAAAATCTTTCATTATAGAATTTATATTTTTAGCATTTAGATATTCAGATAAAAAACTATCATCTAATACCACACCAATTTCTTCTTTAATTTCTTTTTCGTTTTGCTTATTATTTTTACCTAATACTTTTATTTCTCCTGTTACATTAATTATATTTAATATAGATTTTATAGTTGTAGTTTTTCCAGCGCCATTTTCTCCTATTAGTCCTACAATACATCCTTCAGGAACATTAAAACTGATATTTTTAAGTTCGAAATCTTTATATTTTTTAGAAACATTTTTAACTTCTATACTATTTTTCATTTTATAACTCCCCTCTAAATATTATTTTGAATAACTCAATAATTTCTTCTTCGGAAATATCGGCCAATTGTGCAATATTAGAAATTTGTTCTATATGTTGCTGTATTTCATTTAACTTTTCTTCTCTCATCAGTTCTAAATTCTTTGGTGCTATAAAACTTCCTTTACCTTGCACAGTTTTTATGAATCCTTCTTTTTCTAATTCATCATATGCTTTTTTTACTGTTAGGAAACTTATCTTTAAATCATTGGCCATAACTCTCACAGAAGGTAACATTTCATCTTCTTTTAATTCATTAGTAAAAATTGCTTGTTTTATTGCATTTTTTATTTGTTCATATATTGGTATACTACTACTATTACTTATTATTATATTCATATTTCCCTCCCAACTGTTATATGTATTGTATAACAGTATATAACAGATGTCAAGAAAAAAATGAAAGTAAATACTTTTTTGTATCTACTTTCATTTTCTTTATTACTTATTTTTCTATGATATTATAAATTATTCATACTTTGAATATAATCATACATATCTTTTTTTAGCATAAATGTGAGGACTACTTGATAACTATTATATTCTTGTATTATTTTATGTTCACCCTCAGTTAATTCAAAACGTAATCTATAATTTGTATAATCATACGTATTAAGCATTCGTTTTTCTTTAAATATTACGCTATCTCCATCTTTGAAACCATAATGAAAATATTTCTGTGCATCTACAACTCTTCCAATTACATTAGTAGTTTGCCTAACTTCTACATAACAAGATACTAATTCAAATTCCAATACTTCTGGCTCTTTCTGTTTCTCTTCAGGATAAGCATATCTTGAACAAGCTGTAATAAACATACTTATTATAATTATAAAAATAATAAGTATACTCCGTTTTGCATTTACTCTTGCCATTTTCATTTTGTTCCATCCTCTCTAAAATTAATATATTTAATTTTAGCATTAATTTACATAACTTTCAATATGGATTATTTACTTCTTTTATATTCTCTATAAAGTTATTAATGTTTTTATTTAATATTTCTATCTTTCTATTTTTATCCATACTCTTACTAACCATTTTAACTATGAATTTATCAAGACCTTTTTGTTTGTCTATATTTAAGTCTCCTCCAAATGTATCATATATAATAGCATTATCTAGTAATTCTTTTGAAAAATTTTGATCATAATATTGCTTCCAATTTTCATTAAATCCGCAACAAATAAAATAAGCAGTTTTTTTATTTTTCAGTATATTATAATTTTTAGATATAAATTTTTTTACTCTTTTATCTATTATTCCCATTCTAATCGGTGTGCCTATAATGATTATGTCATATTTGTCTATATCTTCATTTTGTATTCTTGATAGATTAATCATTGTTGAATCTTTTAAATTCTTGTTCAAAATACTAGCACATTTTTCTGTTGTACCTGTTTTACTTGCATAAATTATTAGTGTTTTCATTTTTATCTCCTTTTATTCTTATTTTTTCCAAGTTCTCATAATATTTTCTTGCTCTTTATCTTTTAAAGATTTATATAAATCAATATCTTTCACTTATATCTTCTAATTAGCTTTTAAATATAAAGTATATTCACTAGGATCAAACTCATCTCCATGTCCTTTGTCTATAGCCTTATTAAATCCCAATTTAAAATATATGTGTTTTGCTATTTCATTGTCATCTTCTACGCCTATTGTAAATTCAGTATAACCTTTATTTGTTAAATACTCTATACAATAATTTATTAGCTTTTGACCTAAACCTTGTCCTTGATATTTTTTGTCCACTCTAAATGCTTCTAAATACACTCTTCTGTTTGGTATTGTTTCTGTTTCCAATGTGTTATTTCTATAATTAACTGTTATTTCGCCTATAGTCTTTTCATCTTCTTCAATTATAAATACATCTATTTCTTGTTTTTTTAATTGTTCTAATCTTTTCTTTTTATACTTAATCCACATGTCTTCATTATTTGGAAACAATCTTTTTAATTTTTCAAATTCTTCTATTGTTATTTTTCTAAATTTCATTTAATGTTCTCCTTTATCTATCTACCTATATTGAACTTATTTTTGATTAACTCTTCTGTTTTTATTTTTTACCTATTATCACCAAATATTGCTTTCACATATTTCTATTTTTTCTTACTTACCTCTAGGTAAAATCAAAAACTATTCATCATTCATTATTAATTATTCACTGCAACCGAAGGTTTCGGTCATAACCATAATAGAACATATATACAATTAAAAAAAATATAGCAGTGGGAATGTATGGGCGAACAGTGTTCGCCGAGTTAACAAAGACTTACCCAAAAATACAAATTTTTTTGAATATTTTTCATCCAGAAATCGCCTTATAACCCTACTAGTGCATAATTTAAATTATCAAAAATTAATATATTATTTTATCGGTCTCACATGCTCCGTAAGTATGAGCTTACGATGTACAACTACCTCGACTGTCAAAAATAATATATTAATTTTTTCTTACTAACTCTAAGGAAAAGCCAAAACTATTCATTATAATGTTTTTTTTAATAATTAATACATCTAGTTAGGTGATATGGTTTTAGCTTTATATTTTTATTTTTCCCTTGACTCCAAATATAATCATTAATATCAATTGCACACACTCTATTCTCTAATTTCTTTTTAATTAAATCAATTACTACTAGCATATTAGATCTTATTTCTACTTCATATTCTGAATTTACTTCTATTTCTTTTTTACTATCTATAATATTAGATAGTTTGTCACTATAATTTAACATTCCCATCCCTCTCATTACTTGTGGAATTTTATAATCTGCACACCCAACAAGATGAGAATAATCTACTTTTATATTCTCTTTTATCTCTCTTATATGCAATATATCTGAAGTTAATAATTGGGCTAATTTATAAAAATAAATTGTTTTGTTATTGTATGTTCTTTCATCTTTAAAATTAGGAAAATGGCTTATAATAATTTCAAACAATTCTTCATCAATATTAATATTATTTATAAATTTACAAAAACTTCCATTCATTTTTTCATTAACTATCCTACTAACATTTCTTATAATATTAAATCTTTCTTCAAATAAAGGAATTTCTACATTTCCTTTTAATATATTACTAAATTCATCTTTAGTAATATTAGAAAAATCAGTAGTATTTTTATCTTTTACGTATTTGAATATCGCATATAGTAATGCTATACCGCCATCTTCTTTTCCATTATTTGTATCTATCGTCCATTTTGGATTACCCCAAAACGAAAAATCTATTGACTCATATACTAATAAAAGATTTATTATCATTTCTATTGGTAAATCTAATAAATTATATGGTGAATAACTTAACCAATGTGATAATTTTATTTCCTTTATAGATTTGACAAATTCATTTATCTTTTCTTCATTTATTTTTACATTAATAGAATTATTTGCTACATATTGTGTAGTACTTACAATTTTATCTAACATATAATTTACTCCTATCTTTTAATTATACAGAACCTTTTATCATAAATAGTAGAATCACCTAGTAATTTTTTTTAAAATTTTCCTTATAATATTTCTTCCAATTTTTACTAAATTTACAATGAAAAAAATGAATAGTCTTTTCTCTCTAACTTCATTCTTTTCAGCCCATTATAGTTTTTCAATATCATATAAATATGATACCTCTTTATATTCTTTACCTCCATACTCTACTACTTTATATTTAAAAATTTTTCCTCCCATTTTCTCATAAAAAGCTCTTGAAGAATAATTTTCTTTAAAACACCATAATATCATTTTCTTTTTCCCTTTATTCCTAAATTCATTTATTACATAGTGCATTAATTCTCTCCCTATTCCATTTCTCTTTAATGAAGACTTTACATACAATGCACACAATTCACAATCTACATTTTCATATTCCTTAGAAAATTTATTACTATCTATATATCTACAATAACCAACTACTTCATTTTCTATAACTGCAACTATAAAACCATTTTCATTATAATCTTTTTTCCTCTTTTCAATTTTTTCCTTCTTATCTAATTTTATTAAATAATCTCCATCAATAAAACTTTTATAAGCTGTTCTCCAGCCATCAATTTGTATATCTACAATACTTTCTATATCTTCTTTTTTTACATTTCTTATTTTAATTTTTTCTTTATTAACCATTTATATTTTCTCCTATTTCCATTATAAAAAACAACCACATTTATTTAAAAATATATTATTAGATTTTTATTAATCTAATAATTTTTAAATAGTTTATCTTTATAAATTTCTACTTGTTGTAACATATGACCTATATTGCCCTCTCCTGCAAATTTATCAGTATCAAAAAAATTTTCTTTTTTATTTATCCAATACAATTTATTTACTTCTTCTATTAAATTTACATCTTTATTCAACTTACCTGCATAAACTTCTAATTCCATGTCTGACATTTTATATTGAAAATTCATAATGTGAGTTAATGTAATATCATTATGTGTTATTCCAGTTTCTTCTTGTAATTCCCTATATGCTGCTTGTAATTCATCTTCTTTTTGTTCTACTTTTCCACCTACTAAGTTAAACTTTCCCTTGTATGGCTCTTTTTCTCGCTGACACATAAGTATTTTATTTTCATCCTTATTATAGACTAATATTACATTTAATTTTTTCATAATTCCTCCATTATTTCTATTATATCGATATATTCTTTGTTTTTTTGGTTTCTCATATACCACTACAAATAACAAATCATCTTTTTAAATAAAATTTTATAAGTTAAATTTTTTAATTTTTTCGTCCTATGAATTTTTATAAGCCGATTTTTTTTGATTTTTCGTCCTATAAATTTTTATAAGTCAATTTTTTTGATTTTTTCGTCCTATAAATTTTTATAAGTCAATTTTTTTGATTTTTTCGTCCTATAAATTTTATTTTAAAAATAAATCTATATATTTTTGAAAAGCAAACACTTGATTTCTACTATATCCCGTTGTTTCCAATATTATATTATTTTTTACCTCACTTCTTAATTTTCCATTAAATTTTCCAGAATTAATCATTATTCCATTACTTTCATAAGCACAATCCCCATCTAGAAGAAAATTGTTTACAAATAGATTGTTATTTACAGTTAGAAAATCTTTCAAGTTTTCTCTTTTAATCCAAATACTCCTTTGCTTATTATCTTCCTCATCAGAAACTTTCTCTTTCTTTTTAGAGTTTAATGTCCCAAATATAACATATAAAATAGCATATCTATTTACTCCTTTATACGCAGCATAAAAATGATTATGTAACTCAAAAATACTTTTTCTATTAATTGTAATATCAATATATCCTGTTTCTTCTTTAACTTCTCTGACTGCCGCTTCTTCTGGAGTCTCACCTTCTTCTATTCCTCCAAGTACAAACGATTTACAATTTCTTTTTAATGCATCAACACAAAGATAAGTATTATCTTCTTCATTTTTTATAACAACTATAACACTAGTTCTAAATTTAGTTTCTACATTTGGATTTAAGCTTTCTTCCCTTGTACCTTTAAAATAAGGTGCAACCACTTGTTTATATGATAAATTAAATTTTTTTGCTAATTCAAAGTGCTCTTGAATATGAGCTGGTACTAGCATCATTGAATTTTTTTCTAATATATAATCATCTAGTACAATAACTGGTAATATTTCATTTGTTAGTGGGTGCTTTGCAAAAACATTTTCTAGTTTGCCTAAATTACTTAAAATATCTATGTAATCATTTTTCATTCCTACTGCAATTGAGGTAACACCATATATTAGTTCTTCATTATTTATTATTGATGGAATTAATTTACCATTTGCTAATTCTATTTCAAACTTTTTCATCTTTCATTTTCTCCTTAAAAAATTTAAATTAATGAATCTGTCAAAAAATATGTATTTTTTCAAATTATCCTGATAGAATTTTTATTATTTTTTCATTTTATAACTTTCTACTCTTTAATGTTATGTTTTTTCATTAATTCTTATGCTTTTTCAATTCCTTTTTCTGTTATATATGTAGACTTAGCTTTATATTTACTTCCACCTATCATATTTTCACTTTGTAATTTATTTAATATATCAAAGTCATAACCCTTACATGCTCTTTGATATTCTCCATATGATTCTTTTTCAGTCCATGATGTCAAATATAATAGCAATAATGTTAGTTCTTCCATTTTTAAATCTCACTTTCTATAAACTCTATAAATGCTGGTACTGTTTCTAATAAATATTTATTCTCTTTAATCACAAAATAAGCCTCTGCTTCTGATCCCCATGAATATGTACCATTTATCTCAATATTCTCTACTTTGGATCTTGTAAATTTCCTTCTTCCAGTTAGATAGTTTAATAAATATTCATTATTTTCTTGTAATTGCTTAAGTACTTTTTTGCATTTTCTATAGTTTCCTTCTTTATAATACATAATAGATAAAGGAAACAACATAAAAGTTGAATCATCCAAATATTTATTATATATTTTTTCAGCTTTATCGAATTTTTCAAGTACAATATACAAACCTATAATTAGATATCTTATACCTAAATTATCACTCTCACATAATTCCAATAATTCTTCTCCTTGTTTTATTGCTTCTGTATATCTCCCCAAATCCATTAATGTTAACATATAACAGTGTTTTGTTCTCATATATGGTCTTGTCTCTATTAATCCCCAAAATATACCTACATTTTCTTCATTAAAAAAATTTTCTTTTTCTAAATTAGTTTTCTCCTTATTTAGTGTCTCTTCATATTTCTTTAATCTTTTTATTGTATTAGTTTCATGTTTTGTAATAAAGTTTTCTGCGTCTATATTATTTGGATTTAATTCTAGTGCTTGTTTTGCTAATTTTATTGCTTTTGTTTTTATTGGTTCTTCATATGCCTCAAATAACAAGTTATCTGATTGTTCTCTTTTGATAAATTCTTCATCTTCAAAATTCATATTTTTCTTCAACCTCCGTAATTCTGTATTTCATCTTTGTTTTCAAAAATTCTTTGATACATTGCAATCCTTTTTCTCTTGCTAAATTACTTTCTATACTTTCTTGTAAAACTGCATTTTGTTGAACTTTCCTTATCTCATATAACATTTCTTTACTTTTTACATATCTGCTATTTTTTGGTATTTTATTTAGTTTTCTATCATTTTCATTTTCTTCTAGTTCATATTCACATTTTGATGCATAATCTTCAAAATAATATAATGTTTCAACTACTTTTGGATTACTTCGTTCTTTTCATTTTTAATTTAATTTATGAGCAATAATATTGAGTATTGTTGATAAAAATTTGATTTCTACATATCTTGTTGCCTCTACAATAATATTATTTTTTAGTAAATCTTTAATAATATTTTTTTGTTTTATCTTTTATTATTTGTTTTAATACGAACATTTGTATTTTATCATACATCTTAAATGCATTCAATCTTTTCAGCAAAATTTGTAAGATTATTTATATTTTTTTAATATTATAGCACGGATATTCACAAAATCCGTGCTATGATCAGTTTTCAAAATAAAATGCTAACCTTGAATTATTCCTAATATATTTTTCTTCAAAATTATTATTTGTATAATTTTTTATAGTATTTCTCCAAAATTTTTGTGCTCTTACATTTTTTATTAATGTTCTAACTTCCCATTTTCCTCTATATAACTCAAACATTTTATTTGCCATAAAGGTACCAGCTCCCATTTTTCTATATTTGTTAATAACAAAAAATTCAGCTATTTCATTTATATTCTCTTCATTGAATTTTTGTAAAACAAAACCTGCTAATTTATTATTACATTTTAATATATATGGTTGTCTACTTTCTTCTTGCCAATATCTTTCAACATATTTATTCATTGCATATAATCCAGAGTCTAACATTGTAAAGTTTGTAGTTTCATCTTCAAAAAAGCTAAGTTCATATGTATATAATTGCATTAAATTATATATTACATTTTTGTTTTCTTTTTCGACCTTTATTAAATCAAATCTCATTTTTTCCTCCTATTTTCTGACAAATAAAAAAATTTATTAATTTAATTTGAATTATCTATAATATTATCCAAATTATACTAATATAGGTCGTCTCATATTGTAATCGACATGTCTTAAATAATTTACATTTATATTAAAAAATGGAAGAGCACCGATATTTTCTGTTTGCTTTATTAATTCTTTTCCTAAAGGAATTGCATCCATTATCTCTATTAATATTTTCTCTCTCTTTTGTAAATTGATAGAATGGCTTAATAAATTACTAGCTAATTTTTCAATTCTTATATCTCGCATTATTTTCACCTCTTAAATGATATTTTATATCATCTTTTATATTTTCTTCAAGACTTTTTAAGATTATAATCCAAATATTTTTTATTAATCCTATAAGGATTTTGAATATTATTTCATGTTTTATTTTCAAAAGAAAAATCGACTTCTTTATTGATAGCTTACGAGTTAACAAGCATAACAAATAAAAAAGAACTAAATTCCAAATTCCAGAAAAAGGCAAGATATAAAGTAATATCTTGCCTAAATTGTATATTAATTCTTAGAAATTCGGAATAGATTTGTTTTCATTTTTATGTAAAAAATTACTACTAAAATACATACTCCTAATATCATTATTAAAATAATATTATTAGATCCTCCTGTTTTAGGTAATGTTTCTATTTCTGCAGTGCTATCTAATTCATTTATATTAGATGTTTGACCTTTATCTTGTATTAGTGTTTCTTCGGATATCTCGTCTGGTTTTTCCTCTTCATCTGGTGTTGGTATTTCTTCTGGTGTCTCGTCTGGCTTTTTTTCTTCATCCGGTGGTGTTTCACTTTCTTCTTTCTGAGTTATATCTTCAAATAAATTAATCATAGTTGCTGTAATGAAATCTCTGCCATCTCCATAATTTTCAGTTGCCACTAATTTTACATATTGGGATTTAATAATTTCGTCAAATACAACCATCTTTGGATCAGGACTATCTTCCCAATTTGTTATCATAGCAACATCTGTCCAATTTTCTCCGTCCATACTCACTAATATTTGTCCTTCTTTAATTCTTCCATTGTTTCCAATCTGTCTTGGTACATATTGTAATGCAGATAAATATTTTGGTTCATCTAATTCTATTACAATATATCTTTCTGAATCATCGCCATTCCAACTACTATGCCACATAGTATGAATATTACCATCAATTGCATTTTTTGCTCCCTCATTAGGTCCTAGCTCTTCGCTAGATACTTGGAAAATAGATAAATGATCAATAGAAATATATTTTTGCGTGTCTAATTGGTTATCCTCTGTAAAACTGTAAGTTAATTCATCACTCACTTAGCTTTTTTAATTGTGCATTTACACCATAACTCTGTAAAACTGTAAGTTAATTCATCACTAGGTAAAGATACACCTGTTGCTCCTGTCCTTACAATAACTATCTTATCACCTGTTAAATCTGGTATTTGATCTTTAAAAGATGTCCAACTATCCTTTTCATTATATTTCCATTCCATAATATCCGTAGCACCAATTATTTTGTTTTCAAGGTCATTATTATAAAGATTTGTTGGCATAATTCCTTTAATAATATCTATCCTATAAATATTCTCCTCTTCATAACCAGCCCCAACAATATGCACTAAAATATCATTTTCAGCTGTAATACTTTCTATTTCATCATTTGTTAATTGTAATTTGTGTTCGTGTGTTTGAATCCATGTTTCTTGATTATTCAAACTATATTCCCAAGCAACACCCACTCCTTCAAATCGGCTACCAAGAACAATTGCTCCAGCATTTTCTCCGTCAAATGAGAATGTTGCAATTTCTGTATCTGTATTTCCTAACAAATAATTTGCAACTTCACGTACTGCTACTTCTTGTATTGTTTCATTACTTGTAACTTGCGTTGCTTCTGTCAATGTTTTTGTTAATAATACATTAAATGCTACCGTATATTCTGTTTCTTCTATTGATGGCTCCATTAGTTTTAATAAGTCATGCATTGGAAGCGGATAGTATTTTAAGCTAGTCGCTATTTCTTGTGCAAGCATATATTTTTCTTCATCTGTTTTTGTATCATCAGATGTATATAAATTCACTAATCCATACCAGGCATCAAAGTTAAGTGGTTGAACTTCAAGTGCTCTTCTATATATATTGTATAATTCCTCTTTATTGCCTTTATAGGTATTTGCAAGTAATAGTATTTCTTCAGATTTTTCATAATTGTCAAAATCATTTAAAGCTCCTTGTGCTAGCAAAATATAAGGTACAGGATATTGACTAGCATAACTGCCGTTTCCCCAGCCATTTGGCATTCGAATTCTCAATTTTTCTGTTTTTGAAGATTGTTGCCAACCAGAAATATCATTGTATAAATTCCAAATTCCATTTCCGTTATCATCTAAAGAATAATATATATAAGCAGCATTCCCTGGTTGACCTACTACACTTGAAGGAACCCCATAAGATCCCCATATATTTGATCCTGTCTTTGAAAGTGCTCCACACACACCACCTTCTTCAAATACAATCCATAATTTCGGATAACCTGTTTTGTATGTTATATTGTATTTTTCTAGATTGTATTTTTTGTTCCATTTTTCGTAATTTAAAGGATCATAATATTCACTTTTAGAATACTCATATCCAAATGTATACTCTATGTACGTATATGGATTTCTACTATCTTTTTCTGTTGTGTATTCATTTAACCATTCAATTTCTTCATCATCTATAATATTATTCATAACAAAACGCATTTCTTCAATTGTTAAAGATTCAAATATTTTATTATCTAATTTTCCTTCTTGATGCATTTTCTTATAAATTTCATAACGAGTAACCGCATTAGAGTTGTTTGGGTCATTAGGATTGTTGGTCATTCCTCCTGCCCATAAACCAACATCTGTTGAATGAGTTAATGATAAAGTAATCATCATTCTACGATATAAATCTTTTAAAGCTGTTCCATTTGCAGTTACTTCTTCGCTATTTAAGTCTTCCTTATATGTGGCATATAATTGAGAAAGAATTCTTAATGATTCTATATAACTACCATCTGGCTCTCCTCCAATTATATAAAGGCGAAGATTATATACATTATTCATTAACCAAGAAATAACTTGATAATTATCATCACTATACCTTACAAATTGTTGTAAGATATCATATCCTACATTTTTTACAAATTCTCTTTGTAGTAATGCCAATTCATATTCCCCTGTTATCTCTTGATTAACTGAATATGTTTTTATCTTTTTATCATATTCTTCCACAGTTTTAATAAAATCGACTTCTGTTGTATTTTCCACATAGTCTTCTTTTATCAATTTAGCATCTGCATAAACGGTTTCATCATACCATGGAGACCAAAAATCTCCAGGATATTCTTGGTTTTCGTCAGCAACTAATTTTAAATAATTTGCATCTTTAATATTTATCTTGATAAATGGTGATTCACTCCAACCATAAAGAATATCTGATTGGTATCTTTCTTCCCAATAATCTCCATCATAGATGTATAAATATAAAATTTTGCTCCTGTATTAAAGTAGTCACTTTGCTCACTTGCATCAACACCAATATATGATGTAAAGTAATCATAATCATATTCTCTTAAATCATAAACGATTTCTGATGTCGCCCAAGCACATATCCCCTTTAGAAATGGCATTTTCTTTCCATTAACATTTAATGTAATAAAGTCACCATCTTTGTTTTTATCTAAAAGGATGGAATAACCACTTTGAGCAAATGATTTTTCATTTAAATAAGAAATATTTGATAAATAAACATAATCAGGATTTTCAGTCGTTTGTGATGTTACTGCATAACTACTCGTTACAGCTACTAAAATCATCACTATAGCAATCCCTAATATGAATAATGTTTTTCTTTTTACTTTTAGCATACTTTTTAAGTACACCTCCTTTGTATAAACAACATCATTCATATTCTATCATGTTTACATAATTATTTTCAATATTTTATACCATTTTTCTATTGTCAATATATTCCACTTTCATTTGTTTTTTCCAATAGCATTACTTACAGTAATAGTTTTAATGATAGTGCTCCTATAGTTGTTCTTATTATTATTTATTATAACTTCTAATATTTCCTATAAATTTTAAAAAAGACAACAGAAAAAGCCAGCCGGCTAGCTTCGACTGACTTCTTTGTTTTTACATTTTTTGATAATACAATTATATTATGCTCTTCTATAAAGTTCAATTTCTTTTTTTCTCTTTTGTATTATTTAAATTAAAAAGTATTGATTTTTAGGCTAATACACTAAATGAACTTATATAAAATTTTTTTAAATTATTATTTTTAGTTCACTTGGTGTACTTTTCTTTTGAATTTTTGCCCAACTCAAGTACACTTGGTGAACTAATCTCCATATTTTCATAAAATTTAGTACATTTAGTGAACTTTTGTACTCTGATAGGCATTTTTGAATGGTTCATTTGGTGAATTTTTACATCAAATTTGCTTAAAATTTTGTTCTTTTATTAACTCTTGAAGGCTTGCCCTTCAATATGTACAGGCGATATGTTAATAATCGCTTTCCTACCTTTATAATTCACTTTAGTTCACCATTTCAAATCATATTTATATCTGCATATTATTATTCTAAAGTAGTATCTAATAATAATACATTACATATAAATCTATTTGCATTATTTCTTGTAGCAATATTAAAAACTAGATACAATATAATTAATATCGTTATATTCATTATAATAAAATCTAATTCTATATTTAAACATATTTTACTTAATATAAATATTGCTAATATTATTGGCATAATCAATATTGTTGTTATACATAAGTCTCTTGAAAACAAATAATCTTTCTGTGACTCTAATATTACTTCGTCTGCCTTATATTTCTGATAAGCCTTATACCATATATCATGTTGTTTTTGTGAAGAAATATTTTTTCCATATTTCTTATTTAATATTTTTATATTCATTCTACTATCTTTAGAAGCAACTTTATTTTGCCATCTATAACTGGGTAATCTATTATTTACTTTCCAAAATATTAATATTTCTTTTACATTTGATGGTATTATATTTAAAATCAGTAATCCTATAATAGATAATAATGGCACACATATTAGAGAATATATTGGTTTAATTATAGTTTCATTTTCTTTAATTAGATTTATAGTATTAATGTCCATAAAATTATATTTATATATAATTATAAAAAAATTAATTAGTAAATATATAACAAAATAACTCACTACATATTTTTTATATTCCTTTTTTATATTTCTCATTTTCTCTGTTTTCTCCTTTACTTCTCCACATAATTAAAAGCTTTCTTTATCCTCTCATTCATTTCATATTTTCTAGTATTATATAATATTAATTCAGAATCAGTAATCTTAAAATTAAATCCATAATCACTTCCTATATATCTTTCTGTTTCTCCCTTTATCGATTTCGAAACATATATTCGTTTTACTTTTTTTAGCTTATTAAATTTCATCTTTTTTATAAAGCAAGAAATAATAAGTAATGTATCGCATTTTATATTTTTAGCATTTGTTAATATATATTTGTTAACAGAATTATAATGTCCTATTAACATAATTATATCAACTTTTAATATAGAATAACATTCTAATTCAATCCTATCATCATACTCACTTTCTTCTATTCTATACATACCTGGAAATGTATCATAAATATATAATTTTCTTGCTTCTATTTCTTTTCTGTCAGTAGAGCCATCTTTAAAAAGTATATATATCATTTTTCCCCCCATATGTTCCAGCACTTCTTTTGTTTTCTATAACTTTACCAACATCTATGTCTCCATAATTCTTTGTATTATATACTATTTTCCCTTTTGTATCTAAATCATCAGATCCTCCATTACTATTACCCGTATTATCTGATACTATATATGTAATTTTGCTATTCTTTTCTGATAATTTATCAAATATTTCTTCTGCTTGCTTCTTTTTGCCATGATGTGGTAATTGTATAGAATCATATTTATCTATTTTATCTTCTATACTAGGATAAGATGCATCACCAGTTAGCAAAACCGTCTTTCCATTAATATTTAATCTTACCTGAACACTTATAGCATTAAAAATGGTCTCTGAATCAATCTGATCACTTTCTCTACCATCTAATTGGTGTGCTACAGCAGTTATCATATAATCTTTATTGGGCCCTACTATATCTACTCCATCTATACTTATTTTTTCTTCATAAATATCCTTAAGATTTTCACCTGACAATTTTGCTACATTGTCATACAATTTTAATATTTGTTCTCTTAAAGCTTCTCTAGTTCTTCTTTTATCATTTATTTCTTCATAGATTTCATCAACATATTTTAATAACAGTATTGTATATATTCCTTTTATTTCTACATTTTCTCTTAACCATTGTATCCCTTTAAAATGATCTTCATCATTATGAGACAATATAACATATACATTATTTATATCCTTCCCTTTCAAAAAATCTTTTACTCGTATTGCATGTTCTTCACTTCCACAATCAAAAACTATTACATTCGCATTATGATGAATTATAATGCAATCACCATAATTTTTTTCTTTTTCTTCATACTCTTTACTACTTAGCACTTTAATTTCCATATAGTTATTCCTCCTCTTACTATAATCTTCTATTTATTTCCTCTATCCAACTCTCATCATCACTTTCAAAATTTTCAATAAATTTCAATATATTAGTACTAGAAGT
>CALXBW010000027.1 GCA_944386645.1 uncultured Clostridia bacterium
GAAGAAGTATTAAAATTATTAGAGGAAAGAAATACTGCTAGAAAGGAAAAAGATTGGAAAAAATCTGATGAATTAAGGGATAAGATACAAGAATATGGATATAGGATTGAAGATACTAAAGATGGAACTAATATAGAAAGAATGAAGTAATAGTATTTTAAAGATAAATTGTAATAAATGTTCGAAATAAATTTATGTAAAAAGAAATGTCAATAGGCATTTCTTTTTTACATAAAAATCTTGATTTTTTTGACATTTTTGTTATAATTTAGATAATTAGTGACCAATATGAATTAGTTTTGGAAGGAAATATGAACGAATTGTTATATAATTGTTTTAATAAAAATATAAAAATATGTTTAAAAAACATATCAATAGATACTGTTTGCTTTGAATTCTGGTTAAAAAGAGATTGCCCTAATATAGAAAGAATAGATATTTGTGAAAATAGTAATTACTTAGTTATGTGTGAAAATTCAATATACAAAACAGAAAGTTATGTTATAGAAAATTCAATAGTATTAAAAGGAAATTTTGAAAATTGTGAAGCATGGCTTGCAAAGTTTATATCACAGATATTTCAAAAGTTACTTATTGAAGATGAAGTGATTTTTTTAAATGCAGCGTGCGTTGTTTTTAATAATGAGGCAATTTTAATGTTAGGGGATTTTGGACAAGGAAAAACTTCAACGGCAATTGGTATATGTGAACATTTAAATAACACATTATTAATATCTGATAATTATGTTGCCTTAAAATAAAATTATGTTATTGGAATAACAGACTATATTTCGATTAGAAATGAAAATTCTTATGCAAATAATATTTTAAAAAAGAATAATCTTATTCTTGATATAAATAATAGAGGGTTTTATAGTATTGAAAATGATAAAAATATTAAATACTCGATAAAAAAGATAATAATTCCATTTATAAATTGTGGAGATAATAATTTTCATATAATTTCTAAAGAAGAAAGTAAATGGTATTTGTATCAAAAAATGTCTAGATTAATAAATGGAGAAACATTATTGTTTAATGGAATATTACCTTCTCCAATTTTTAATAATGAAGGAATTTCTAAAAAGATTTTAAGAATTTCTAATAACTATTTAGAAGGAAATAATATTTTATATGTATCATCTTCTGTTGAGTTTATAGCAAAATACATATAAAAGATATAAAAAACTTTAAAGAAATTATAATACCAAAAATGAAGAATATTATTGAAGATAAAATAGAGAATATAAAGTTGAAAAAAAGATTGTTAATGGATATAGATAATTATTACAATGACGAGTTTAATGATTATATTTATCATAAAGGGATTTTTAAATGTCCTTTTATAGGTAAAAGTTTTACATTTTATCCAAATGGAAATGTGGATCCATGTCCTGGTCATGAATATTTTAAAAGTAATAAACAGATTTTATTGGATTATAATAAAATTGATGAATTTATGAATATTTCAAATCTTAATGCTAATTTAAATACAACTTTTAAATATTGTAAATATTGCCCTCATGGAATTCAAAATGAATTATTTTTAAAGGATAATTATTTTCATGAGCGTTCAAAGAAGGTGGAAAATTGTGATTTATAGAAATATTATGAATAAAGATAGTATTTTTTATAAATATAATTCTATTTTATTAGATTATTTAATAAAAAATTATAATTATGATAAATCCCCATTAATTTATTCAAAAAGATATACAAATGGTTTTTTTACTATTACTAAGCCGAATAATAAATATAAGAATTGTAAATTTATTAATGGATATCCACACTTTAATATTCCTAATGACATTTTATTGGAAGAAATTAATAATTTTATTAATAATAGACCTCTATATGATAAAAATATTATAATAAGATATGGTGATACGCATTTATATAATCCAATACCAAAATTAAATCAAGTAAGGAATTTAATAATAGCTAATATGTTTAATTCTATGATATTGACTTCTGGTAAAAAGAATATTATATATACTATTTGCGATATAGACAGAAAATCTCTAAAGAAAATTGTAGAAGAAATTAATCTAAATGATACAGATAAAATGATTGAAGAATTAAATAAATACATTGTTTCAGGAAATTGTAGAAATCAAGAATATTTAAGAAAATGGTATAATCTTAATTTAGAAACTAAAAAAGATATAATAAAATTTTTAAGAACACTAAATTTAAAAATAGATAAAATGATTTTTGAGTCAAAATTATATAAAAATAGGGAGATATATAACAAAATTAAAAATGATATAATTTACAAAAATGGAATTAGGCAAGATGGAACATTTAAATATCCATTACAAGAATTAATGTTTATATTGGCAACAGATAAATCTAGAACAAGTGTGTTAAATATAATTGGAGACGATCAAGTTGACCATATTTTAAAAGTTATGGATATACTTGATAATAATAATTTAAATACAGATGTTTCATTTTTAACTTATGGTATATGTAAAAATGGAGATTCGAGAAATATTGGAGTTTGGTCTAAAAAGATTGAAGAATATATAAAAGATGAAAATATTGTAATAGATAATGAACAAATAAAATATCAAGATTATTTAAAGATTATAGTGGCTACACAAGGAAATAATAGAGAAATAAATTTTAATGATTTAAGTAAGTATAAACAAAATTTTGAGAAATTTAAATATGTTTATAATAGCAAAAAAATTAGTTATAGCAAACGAAACAATAATAATAAAATAATAAAAAATTGTGACTTAATAAAAAATATGGCATTAGGAAATTATTATTTAAATTTAGCTATTAAAAGTGGAGAACAAAATAGATTTTTTACATATTTATATACTATCTCAAAAGAATATATGAGGAATATTGACAAATATGATGGCAAATTATACTATAATTTTATTTCTAAAGGTTTACAAAGATTAAATCTAAATGATATAGAAATATGTAAGAGGAAAGAGATGAATAAATATAATGAAATATCCGAAGAATTTGAAAGATAATGATAGAATTGGAATTGTTGCTCCATCAAATGGTATAGTTAAGAAGAGTAAGATAGATGCATTAAATAAAGGAGAAAGTAATTTACTTAAACTTGGTTTTGCAATTGATGAGAGTGATGATGTTAGAAAATGCAAACAAGGAGTAAGCAATGATGCAATATATAGAGCACATGAACTAATGAGTTATATTAAAAATAAAAATATCCAATGTATTATTGCAGCAACAGGTGGAGATTTTTTAATAGAAATATTAGAATATTTAGATTTTAATGATATATTGAATAATATAAAATGGGTACAAGGGTATTCTGATATAACTGGATTGTTATATGTGATGACAGTTGGATTAGATATAGCAACAATTTATAGCTATAATATAACAGGATTCGGATATAACCATTTATATGAATCGCATATGAATAATATAAACATTTTAAAAGGTAATATAGTGCCACAGCGTTCATTTGAATTATTTAAAGAAAATGATTCAAATGAACAACATAATGTGAGAGAATTAGAACTATTAAGGAAAACATGTTGGAAAACTTTAAATAAATGTGAAAAATTTAAAACTAAAGGAAGAATTATAGGAGGATGTTTAGATTGTTTGTTAGATATAGTTGGAACTAAATTCGATTATACAAAACAATTTATAAATAAATATTCTAATGACCAAATTGTATGGTATTTTGATGTAAGTGATTTAACAAATGAGGATATATTAAGAGGATTATCGCAATTAAGACATGCTGGTTGGTTTAAAAAAACAAATACTATTTTGTTTGGGAGAATAAAAAACGAGATTAGTTATACAGGAATTTCGCTAAACGAAGCTATAAATAGAGGTTTAAATAATGAGAATATTTGCGTATTTACAGATGTTAATTTCGGACACACTAATCCTAAAATGACAATTGTAAATGGTGCGATTACTAATATAATTTATAATAATGGTAAAGGGGAGATTTTGTTTGAACTACAATAATGATTATAAAAATATAGAAAGTTCTAAGAGGGTGTTAATTGGAATTTGTGGTATTCGATTAATGAAGAAAAAAGCAGGCTATTATATTTTTTCCCTAGGGCAGAGAAACGCTATGTATCATCTTTTTTTGAAATAGAAAATAATGGCAAATATAATATTGAGACATTACCACCTATTTTATCAAAATATAAGAGAGGTAAAAACATAACCAATAAAGTTGTTGTTTATTTTTCACCATATTCAAATGATTTAAATAGCTACATAAAAATATTAGAATTAATAAAAAAATATAATGAGTATAAATTCCATATTTATACTGATTTGAATTTTCAAGAATATAGAAAATATACCAATCTTATATTTAATAAGATAGGCAATAAATTTAAAGATGATTTATATGATTGTAATTTTATAATTTCTACATCAGGACATCAGTTAATAAGTGAAGCAATAAATATGGAAATTCCACTATATCTTTTATCACTAAATACATTTGAACAAAATTATAATAGCTTTATTGTAGAAAAATATGCTCTAGGTAAAAAAGCTATTTATTTCAGTGTGAAAGAAATGGATAATTTTATAAGTAATATAACTGTTTATAGAAATAATATGAAAAATTATAAAAAAAATTATTGGAGAGAAAGTTGGGATAAAGTCTTATTTTCTAAACTTGAAAAAGAATTCGGTATACAAAAAAAGTAGCAAATAAATAATTATTTTATTATGTTAAAATTAGGATAAGAAAATTCTCTTACAAAAATTACCGACAAAAAATAAAGAAAATAGCAATCTTTTTGATAAAATATCTAAAAACAAAAGATGGAGATATAGAATTGGAAAGGTTAATAGATGTAAGAGATAGTTCAGGAAAAAGGCATTGTTTGACGCTTATAATAGTAATGTCAGTTTGCTGAATATTAAATAAGTGTATAGACTTTGAAGATTATGCTAAATTAAAAAAAATGGTTCAATAGGAAATTAAGCTTATAGAATGGAATGCCGTCATCTGAAATATTTAGAAATATATTTAGGTTAATTAATCTAGAACAATTTTTAACAATATTTATGAATTGGACAAATGAAATGATAAAAAGCAAAACAGGCAAGCAAATTATAATAGATAGAAAAGCAATAAGAGGAGTAACAGAAAAGGTGTGAATGGAAATATACCATATAAGTGCATATTTAACATATATAGGAATTTCAATAGGGCAAGTAAAGGTAGAGGATAAATCAAATGAAATAACAGCAATACCAGAGCTATTAGAAATATTAGATGTAGAAGGTTGTATCATAACAATAGATGTCATAGGAACACAGACAGAGATAATGGATAATAAAAAAGGTGGAAATTTTGTATTACCAGTAAAAATGAATAATAAAGGAGCAAATAGAGAAACAATAGATTTTCAAAAGATGAAATAGAAGAGAATTTTAAAGAAAAAATAAGATCAAAGAAAAAAAGGAAAAATTTAGAGTATATTAATAAACATAGTGAAAAATTTGATGTATATATAACTAGATAAAATAAACATGGAATAGGATAGTGTAAAGTAATCTATGAAAAAATGGTAGACATAAGTTAATTAAGACTTATCCTCTAACTCAATTATAATAGCTTTATAAAAATTTATAAAGGCTGAAATGACTAGGCTTTACAATATTTTAAAAGCACATAGATTTTAGTTAAGAGGATACATAATTAATTTAGTCTAAGGTGGGTAGAACATATTTTAGTAGAAATGCTTTAATATCAATACCTTAAGCCATTTTTTATATATAAACTTTATACTACATGGAATAGGAGAGGGAAGAGTATATGTAAAATTAAATAATGTAAAATAGTTAAAAAGCAAGAAATGGAAAAACATCAAAAGTAAAGTAATGGCAATAAATAATACAACAGTACATTATAGTAGTATTAGATATTACTTTTCTAGCATTTATTTACCAGCAGAAGAATTAGCAGAAATAGAAAAGATAATTCTTTAGAAAATCTATCAATATTAAGGAGAATATGTTATAACATAATAAAATTCAATACAAGATATGATAGAGTTAATAAGAATGAAAATTTAATAAAATTAAGCACAAAAAGAAAAATGAATAGATATGTTAACTATCCAAAAGAATTTGAGGAACTACTATTTAAAGTAATTCCTCAAATATATCAAAACAATAATTAGTAATTTCTGTAAGAGAATTTTTTTATCCTATGTTAAAATACAGTAATAACGAATAAAAAAGTATAAACAAAAAAATTTTTTCGCACAAATAAATGATAAAATAAAAGTGAAAAAATACAAATAAAGTGGTATATATGAAAAGGGAATTTTCTAAAAATACAACGGAAGTATTTACAAAAACAATAAATCCAAATATGCTTCGACAAATCATTAATGATATATTAATGATACATAAGAACATTGAAAAAGTCAAGTTTTAAAAATATAGTAATATAGGGGGTTGCTACCTTTTTGATAAAAAGAGAAAAGCTTGAAAGTATTGAAAATACTGAAATGCGAAAAAATATATATGAATAATTAATAAAAACTTTGATTTTCTAAGAGAAAATTTTTTATTCGTTATTACTAGTTAAAATCAGGAAAATTTCATCGATTACAGTAAAAAAGAGTAAAAATTTTTTGTGATAAAAATATAGAAATATCAACAAAAAACATCGTGAATTTGATAAAATAGAATAAATTTTATCTTGAAGGAGCGATGTTTTTTAAATAGAAAAGAAAAAAGAGAAAGAAAAAAAGAATTAAATATATTAAATGACTTAATAACAGTAGTAAATCAATATTTTCCAGAATTAATAACTAAATTTAATGAGCTAATAGATTTAAGAAATTAATCATATATAAAATATCAAATGAAAGTAATATTCATAGTAAGATTAATGGGATTAATGTGTGAAATGAAAAGTATGCAAGGAATGACAAGAGAACTAAATACAGAAGAAGTAATACAAAATATAGCAAAAATATGTGACTTAGAATTAAAAGAAATACTACATTGTTATACAATAAATGATGTATTTGAAAAAGTAAAAGTAGAAGAGATAGAAAAGATAAGAAAACATATGATAACAAAGTTAATAAGAGGAAAAATGATACAGAAATATAAAATCAGAGATAAATATTATCATATAATTGTAGATGGTACAAGATTAGCAACAAGTAGAAAAAGATATAATGAAAATTGTTTAGTAAAAAATAAAACGGATAAAAATGGAAACGAATATCAAGAATATAGCGCATATGTGTTAGAAGCAAAATTAGTAGTAGGAGAAATGGTATTTAGCATAGAAAGTGAATTTGTAGAAAATGTAAATGAGAAAGAAACAAAACAAGATTGTGAGACTAAAGCATTTAAGAGATTAGCAGAAAAAATAAAAAAGGAATATCCAAAGTTAAAAATAATAATATCAGGGTATGCATTATATGCAAATAAACCAGTATTAGAAATTTGTGAAAAAAATGGATGGAAATATATAATAAGATTAAAAAAAAGGAGCAATACCAAGTTTATATAATGAATTTGAAACGATAGTTGAAAAAATGAGAGTACAATAAAAGATTATGAGTATGTAACGGGAGTAGATTATCAAGAGAAAATGGTAAATATAATAAAATACACAGAGGAGAAAAAAGGAACGGTAGAAAAAATAATATCTAACAAAGGAGACTATGTAGTACAATTAAAAGCAAATCAAGGAACATTTCATGAAGATGTATATGCGATGTTTGATGATAAATATATAGATGAAACAGATAAAGATTGTGAGTATGAAATATATAGTACAATGGAGAAAAGCCATGGAAGAATAGAAAAAAGAACCTGCTATGTATTAAATGAAATAGCATTTTTTACAAATTACATAAATGATTGGAAAGGGCTAAAGAAGATATTTGCAGTAAAGAGAGAAGTAGAAAGAGATGGAAAAATCACAAAAGAAATTAGTTGTTATTTAAGTAGCAAAATTACAAGTGCAGAAAAGTTATTATCATATACAAGAAATCATTGGAAAATAGAAAGTATGCACCATATACTAGATGTAAGTTTTGATGAAGATAATTGTAGATTATATAGTCAAAGAGCTCAAGAAAATATGAATATATTTAGGAAATTTGCTATAAGCATCCATAAGCAATATTTAGGGAAAGATAGCAAAAAAACAGTTAAATCAAATATGTTTAACTGTTTAATAAACGATTCATATTTATTGGAAACATTACAATCTTGTAATAATCGATGAAATTTCCCTGTAGTATAGTATTGTAATATGTATGTTTTTAGTGTAAAATATGAAAATAGGTATATAATATAATGGAGGATAGTATGAGAATATTAAATGAGAATGATAAAGATGAATATAAAAAATTTCTTTTAAAGCATGAAAGATGTAATTTTCAACAGTCATTGGAATGGGCAAATGTTAAAAATAATTGGAAAAATGAGATTGTATTAGCAGACGATGAAAATGGCAATATAATAGGTTCTGTTAGTATTTTAATAAGAAAAATACCTATTTTTGGTAATATGATGTATTCATCTAGAGGTCCAGTATGTGATATACATGATGAAAAAGTACTAAGTCAACTAACAGAAGGAATAAAAACTTTAGGAAAAAAATATAATGCTTTTGTTTTTATAATTGAGCCAGATATAAAAAGTGATGATAGTGCATTTAGAGATATTATTTTAAAACTTGGATATAAAATAAAAGATGATGCAAAGAATTTTAGAGAAGAAATACAACCAAGATATGTATTTAGATTAGATTTAAAAGGTAAAACAGAAGACGATATATTTAAAGCATTTCACCAAAAGACAAGATATAATGTAAGATTAGCTATAAAAAAAGGTGTAGTTGTTAAAGAAGGAACACGAGATGATTTAAAGAATTTTCATAAAATAATGGTTACAACAGGACAAAGAGATGGATTTATTATAAGACCATTGAGTTATTTTGAAAAAATGTATGATGAACTAGTTCCAAATGGGCATATGAAATTACTGATGGCTTATTATGAGGACAAGCCAATAGCTGGAATAATACCAATCATTTATGGTAATAAAGTTTGGTATTTATATGGAGCAAGTAGCAATGAACACAGAAATTTAATGCCTAATTACTTATTACAATGGGATATGATAAAATATGCAATAGATAATGGATTTGACATGTATGATTTTAGAGGTGTATCAGGTGTTGTAGAAAAAGATCATCCTCAATATGGATTATATAGATTTAAAAAGGGATTTGGTGCAGAATTTACAGAGTTTATAGGTGAAGTATATATACCTTTTAAAGCTTTTAGATATAAACTATATAAATTTTCAGAAAAAACTTTTAGAAAATTGAGAGCGATGAAACGAAAATTTTTAAATAGGAGTTAATATATGAAAGCTTTAGTAATAAATAAAAAGGATTTAAAACATAATATTGATACAATAAAAGAGTTATCCAAAAAAAGTAAAGAATTTGATACAAATATTGAATTCAAAATTATAGGAGTAGTTAAAGGCAACGGTTATGGTTTAGGGTTAATTGAATTTTCAAAATTTTTGATAGATAATGGAATAAATATATTAGCTGTTTCTACAGTAGAAGAAGCTATAGAAATAAGAAATGCTGGCATAAAAGAAAAAATAATTATGCTTTCTTCTACATGTATAGAAAAAGAAATTGAATTATTAATAGAAAATGATATAATATTAACAATTGGTTCTGAGATGTCTGCAATTAAAGTAAATGAGATATCAAAGAAATTAAATGTTACAACAAAAGTGAATCTAAAAATAGATACAGGATTTGGTAGATATGGTTTTTTATACAGCGATATGGAAAAAACAATAGAAATACTAAAAAAATTGCATAATATAGATATTGTAACAACATTTTCACATTTTTCTATGTCTTTTGCAAAAAAAGATAAATGGACTAAAATTCAATTTGATAGATTTGTAAATGCAGTATCTATTTTGCAGGAAAATAAAATAAAAACAGGATTTTTACATATATGTAATTCATCAGCTTTTTTGAAATTTGATAATATGTATTTAAATGCTGCAAGAATTGGTTCAGCTTTCTTAGGAAGAATTATTGTTCCAAATACTTTTGGGTTAAAAAGAATAGGAGTAATGAGAACTAATATATCAGAAATAAAAATATTACCAAAAGGCTATAACATTGGTTATTCAAATACTTTAAAAACAAAAAGAGAAACTAAAGTTGCTATAATACCAGTTGGGTATTATGATGGGTTTAATGTTAGAAATTCTCATGATAATTATAGAATAAGAGATAAAATAAGATATTTATATAATGATGTAAAAGATTTATTTAAAAATAAAGAGTTAAAAGTTACTATAAATGATAAAAAATATACTGTTATGGGAAAAATAGGGATGTATCATATAGTTATAGATATAACTGATAATGATGAAATAAAAATTAATGATGAAGTATATTTAGATATAAATCCTTTATATGTTGATAGTAGTATAAGAAGGGAGTATATTTAATGGATAAAATAAAATTAGGCTTTTTTAAAAAAATAAAAATAGCTATCTTCAACTTAGAGAAATATAGTCAATTTGCATTAGAAAAAACATCAGAATCTTTAAAATATTTAATAAAATTGACATTACTATTTTCTTTAATAATAAGTTTAGCAATTACCTATAAAACAGCTGAGTTTATGAATGATTCAAAACAAAGATTTGAAAATGAGGTACCAGATTTTCAAATAGCAGATAACACATTAACAACTTCAAGTACTGAGCCAACAATATTAGAAAATAGTGAATTAATTGATTATTCTATAATAATTGATTCAAGTGAAGATATTACAGATGAGCAAATAGAAGAATATAGAAAGAAAATAGAGTTATATAATTTTGGCGCAGTATTTTTAAAAAATGAAATTATAATTAAAAATTCAATGAATGCTAATAATAATTTAGAAACATATTCATATGATGATGCATTAAAATTATTAAATGATGAAGATAATAGTATAAATAAACAAGATTTAGTCAATAGAATGAATGAATTAGAGCCATCTGTTTTATATATATCATTATATTTAACATTTCTAATTTATATGTTTACATCTTACTTTATAGCAACACTTTTTGAAACATTATTATTATTTATTATGGGATACTTTACATGTAAATTAGTAAATCTGAAATTAAAAAACAATCAAGTATACAATGTTGCAATATATGCATTAACATTACCTATATTATTAAATGCTATTTATATTCCTGTTAGAATGATTGCAAATTTCAATATAGAATATTTTCAAGTAATGTATACAGCAATATCAGTAATATATCTTGTTACATCAATATTAATGATGAAAACAGAGATGACAAAACAGCAAGAAGAAGTACAAAAAATAGAAGAAGTTCAAAAACAAATACATGAGGAAGCAGAAGTAGAAACGAAAGAAGAGGATAAAGAGGAAACAAAAAAAGAAGATAAAGAAAAAAAAGAAAATAAAAAATTGGGTGACAAAGGGGAATCCCCTGAGCCTACAAATTAAAAATAATATAAGCAAGAAGGGATAGTATGGAGAATAAAAAAAATCAAGATAATCAAAAAAAATATTTTATTATAGGTATAATTGTATTGGTTGTATTAGTTGCAATATCTATTATACTAGGCGTGTTTTTGAGCAAAAACGAAAAGAAAGATGATATACCATATACAGAATTAATTAATCAAATAGATGATGGAAATGTAGAGAAAATAGAAATGACAACAGGTAGTCAGACTATTAAAGTTAAATATAAAGGTGAAGAAGAGGAAAGAAATGCTATTATACCTAACACACAAGTATTTATGGAATTAGTTCAACAAAAGGTACAAGAGGGTACTGATATTGAGTTAATACAAAATCCAGTAAATCCAATAAGACAAGTTTTTTCAGCTGTTTTTGCTTATCTACCTACAATATTAATAATAATATTATTTGTATTATTGTTAAAAATGCAAGGTTTAGGCGAAAAAGGAAAAGTATATACAGGTGAAGAGAATAGAACAAATGTTACATTCGATGATGTAGCTGGTTTAGATGAAGAAAAAAATGAAATGATTGAAATTGTAGATTTCTTAAAAGAACCAAAGAAATTTCAAGAAATGGGTGCAAAAGTACCGAGAGGAATATTGCTTTGTGGTAAACCAGGAACAGGAAAAACATTAATAGCAAAGGCTATTGCAGGAGAAGCAAAAGTTCCATTTATTTCAATGAGTGGTTCAGAATTTATTGAAATGTTTGCTGGTTTAGGTGCATCAAGAGTTAGAAAATTATTTGAAAAAGCAAAGAAGATATCACCATGTATTGTTTTCATAGATGAAATTGATGCAATAGGTTCTAGAAGAACAAGTTCAAGTGGCGCAGAATCTGAAAATAATCAAACATTAAATCAATTACTAGTAGAAATGGATGGATTCGAATCTGATAAGACAGTTATTGTACTTGCAGCTACAAACAGACCAGAAATGTTGGATAAAGCATTATTAAGACCAGGTAGATTTGATAGACAAATTGTTATTGCAGCACCAGATCTAAAGGGAAGAGAAGAAATATTAAAAATACATGGCAAAAATAAGAAATTTGCAAGTGATATAGATTTTGCAGATATTGCAGCAGATACAGCTGGATTTACAGGAGCAGAACTTGAAAATGTTTTAAATGAATCTGCAATTATTGCAACAAGAAAAAAACACAGTGAAATAACAAAACAAGATTTAGAAGATGCTGTTAAAAAGGTTACAGTTGGTTTGGAAAAACATAGTAGAGTAGTATCTGATAAGGACAAAAAATTAACAGCATATCATGAGGCAGGACATGCTGTAGTTAGTAAATTTTTACCAACACAAATGGGAGTAAAAGAAGTATCAATTATTCCAAGAGGTGTTGCAGGTGGATATACAATGTATAAGACAAATGAAGATAAATATTATATTTCAAAAACAGAGATGGAAGAAAAGATGATTGCATTAATGGGAGGTAGAGCTGCAGAAAAAGTAGCTTTAAATGATATATCTACTGGTGCAAGTAATGATATAGAAGTAGCAACACAAATTGCAAAAGATATGGTTACTGTATATGGAATGAGTGATAAATTAGGACCAATATCTTTAAAATCTGATGAAGATAAGTATTCATTTGGATTAGATATTGAAGATGTAGTAGGACAAGAAGTTAGAAAATTAATAGAGATAGCTTATCAAAATGCACAATTGATTTTACAAAATAATATGGATATTTTAGATAAAGTAGCAGAAAGATTATTAGAAAAAGAAGTTATATCTGCAGAAGAGTTTGATAGCTTCTTTGAAGAGAAATAAGCGTAATTATTAAGTATTTATATATACAAAAAAATAAGGCAGATACTGTATCTGCCTTATTTAGAGATTATTCGAGTTTCCATGGTAAAACCATTTGAGGTGTTACCTCATTGTAATCACATGCTTCCGCAAAGTGTTTACAAAAAGAGCAGTCCTCAATACAAACTGCAAAATTTAAGATGCAAGATTTGCATGGGTTTTCCTGGAAGTTTTGAATTTTTTTAGCATTAGTTGTCATATCTATAACCTCTTTCATGAAATAATTTTTAAGATATATTTATTATACTATATTTTAACAAATTTGTAAACATAACACATGTTTTAATTTACTTATGTTAAATATAAGTTGTGCTTATAATAATAACTCCCCTGTCTCATATAAGACAGGGGGATTAGTGTGTATGGGGTTTTGCTTAGTTAAGCAAAACTTGAAGGTTGAATTTGATCAGAAGCTTTTTTAAAAGTTTCTGAAACATCAAAAAGAATTTCGAAAATAATATTTTCCATGATACCTTCACTTCTAGATAAAGTTTTAAGAAATGATCTAGAAGCATTTTCTAAACTTTCAGAAATATTATTATTAGATAATATTTCTTTTTTATAAAGTTCAGAAAAAGGAATTAATTTGATGTCAAAATAGTCAACAATGTGACCATTTTTTTCACATAAATAATTTCCCGCAAAGAATTCACCATCAATAGTTTCAAAACTATTATATGGAGATATTATTTTTCGCTGTAAAATATTATTTAAAATTTCTTTTTCCAATTTAAATGTCTTATCCATGTTGCATTCTCCTTTGTATTCTTATAATATAATAAAATTTGTATATGTTTATTATAATGTGTTATTGTAAAAATGTCTAATTTATTTTACTTATGTTAATTATAAGTATTGCTTGTATATAGAAATAATAAATCTAGCTAATATAAGTTTCCAAAGAGTGAAAAAATTAATTTCTCTTCATTTTTATTATAAAAATCATTTAAATATTTTGACAAAAAAATGAACCCTCAATGTTTTACATAACATTGAGGGTTCAGTATAAATTTTTGGTTTATTTCAAGTTAATTACTTGAAATATTAGCAAAGAAAAAATTTTTTAATATATAGCTGATTTTTTCCTTTGCCTGAATTGTTATAGCCGGTGATGTTATCAAAAGTTCTTCCATCTCCAACAGAAATCTTTTCTTAAATTTATACAAACTTTCATTTTTTTTTCTTTTTTTAGAATATTCATAAAGAAAAGATTTTTTTATGAAAGTACTTATATTGTACTTTCTTGTTTTTGTATTGTTCATTGAATTTGTCAAAAATAAATTTTGACTGTATTCATTATAGGCTATATATCGGTAAAAATACCGATTCTTTTCAGAATTATAACCATTACTATCTACAACTACTCTATTATTGAGTAATCGTATAATTTTATTAGGATTTAATTCATTGTTGTCGAAATGTTTCATTTAGTGACATCCTTTCTATAATTATTTAACATATATATTATATTACTTTTATGTAAACAAGTCAATAAAAACATAAACATAGTATCCGATGTTTTTACATGACTATATTATAAAATATATTGAATTTGTACATAGATTAATATATAATCTAAAAAAACGAATGAAGAGGTGTTTATATTGAAAAAGAATGTAATAATTTTTTCTACAATTGGAATAATACTATTAATATTAATTGGAATATGTTGCTTTATTTTTTTTGATGAAAATCATAAGGTAGCAGTTTTATGCTATCATAATTTAGCAACTAAAGAAGAAATAGCAAATTTTCCAGATGAAAAAGATTGGGTAATTGATGTTAGTAATTTTGAAGAACAGTTAAAATATTTAAAAGATCATAACTATAAAACTCTAACAATGGAAGAGTTTTATAAATGGAAAAAGGGAGAATTAGATGTTCCCTATAAAAGTGTTTTAATTACTTTTGATGATGGATTTCTATCAAATTATCATTATGCATTTCCATTATTAAAAAAATATGGTATGAATGCAACAGTTTTTTTAATTGGAGAGTATGTAGATGCTGCTGAGCAAGAAGAGTGGGATGGAAATATTAAAACATATATGACAAAAAATTTATTAGAAAAGTCAAAAGTAGAATATCCTAATATTGATTTTTGTTCACATTCATATGGTTTACATTATGAAAATTCTATTAAGGAAAATTCTATTGTAAGTATGAAGGATGATACAGTAATTTTTGATAATAATATGACAGAAACAAAGGTGTTTGCATATCCTTTTGGTGAATATAACCATAATATAATAGAAGCATTAAAAGAAAAAGGGTATATAATGGCATTTAGATATGGACCAACAAAGGATGATTACAGAAAAGCTTCAAGAGATGATGATGATTTTAAAATACCTAGATTAAATGTTTCACATGGAATGGAAATTTGGAAATTTGGTTTAAGATTATTATTACCTAATTAAGGAAGAAAATGTTTAAAATTATCAAACTGATTGGTACATTGAGAAAGGAATGTAAATAAATATGAATATTGAAAAAGTATATTTTAATGCAACAGATGGATTAGAGTTAGTAGGTTTATTACATAAAGGAGAAAGTAAAACAAAAAGAATAATAATCTCTATACATGGAATGACAAGTAATTGTTTAAAGAAAAGAGAAGATGTAATCGCAAGAAAAGTTACTGATAATGAAATAGATTATTTTGGATTTAATAATAGGGGACATGATGTACATGCATATTCAGGAAAGATGATAGGAGATGAATATAAAAAATTAAATATTGGTACAGCTTATGAAGATGTTTTAGATTCTATATATGATATAAAGGGTGTAATATTAGAAATGGTGTCAAGAGGTTACAATGAAATTTATTTGCAAGGACATAGTTTAGGTTGCACAAAGATTGTATATTCATATAATAGATTAAAATATGAAAAAGATGAAGTTTTAAAATATATTAAGGGAATAATATTATTATCATTAGTTGATATACCAAAAGCTCAAAGAGTATATTTAGGTGATAATTATGACGATATTATGAATATCGCTTTAGATAATGAAAAATCTAATAATATAGATAAGATTATGCCAAAAGACTCTTTCATACATCCAATTAGTACAAAAACATATTTGAGATATTTTAGAGATTATGAGGATATTGATTTTGCTAAATATTATGATGAAAATTATGATTATAAAGAATTAAATAATATAGATGTTCCATTATTTATGAGATGGGGTAATGTAAACGAAATGATCGAGCAAGATGCAGGAGATTTAGCAAAGATGTTAAATGAAAAAATAAGAAATAATAAAAAGAATATAAATTATATTGATGGTGCAGACCATGGATATACAGATAGATATGAAGTTTTGGCAGATGAAATTTTAAGTTTTATACAAAAATATTAATGAAGTTTATAGTTTGGATTTGATTTTCTATATATGATTCTAATGAACTGTAACTAATAAAGTTATAAAAACACGGTATTTGGTAAAATATACTTGCAATAATAAATAATTAGTGATATATTTATAACCAAATTGAGAAAAATAGGAGGAATACTTTAAATGGGATTATTTGGAAATTATAGTAAAAGAGAAGTAAATAGAACTAAACCAATAGTAAAGAAAATTAATAGTTTAGAACCTGAAATGGAGAAATTAACTGATAAACAATTATCTGAAAAAACAATAGAATTTAAAGAAAGATTAAATAAAGGTGAAACTTTAGATGATATATTACCAGAAGTTTTTGCTGTTTGTAGAGAAGCTTCAAAAAGAGTTTTAGGAATGAGACATTTTGATGTTCAATTAATAGGTGGAATTGTCTTGCATCAAGGTAGAATTGCTGAAATGAAAACTGGTGAAGGAAAAACATTAGTTGCAACATTACCAGTATATTTAAATGCTTTATTAGGAAGAGGAGTACATGTTGTAACAGTAAATGATTATTTGGCAAAAAGAGATAGTGAATGGATGGGAAAATTATATAAATTTTTAGGACTATCTGTTGGACTAGCTATTAGTGGAATGAATCCAAAGGATAAAAAAGCTGCATATGCTGCTGATATTACATATGGTACAAATAATGAATTTGGATTTGATTATTTAAGAGATAACATGGTTATATATAAAGAAGATATGGTACAAAGACCATTATATTATGCTATAGTGGACGAGATAGATAGTATTTTAATTGATGAAGCTCGTACACCATTAATTATATCTGGTACTTCAAATGAATCTTCAGATTTATATACAAGAGCAAATGATTTTGTTAGAAGATTAACTGCAAAAATATTAGTAGAAGAAGATGTTAAAGATGAGAAACAAGCAGAAGATAATGAAAATTATGATTATATAGTAGATTTGAAAGCAAAATCAGCTTCATTAACAGGAAAAGGAACACAAAAAGCAGAAGAATTTTTTAAACTTAAGAATTTAAATGATTTGGAGAATTCTAATATTGTACATCATATAAATCAAGCTTTACGTGCTCATGGTGTTATGAAAAAAGATATTGATTATATAGTTAAAGATGGAGAAGTTTTAATAGTAGATGAATTTACAGGAAGAATTATGTATGGAAGAAGATATAATAATGGACTTCATCAAGCAATAGAAGCAAAAGAGCATGTTAAAATTGCTAATGAATCAAAAACTTTAGCAAATATTACATTCCAAAATTATTTTAGAATGTATGAAAAGTTATCTGGTATGACAGGTACTGCAATGACTGAAGAAGATGAATTTAATGAAATTTATAAATTAGATGTTGTTGAAATACCAACTAATAAACCAGTAATAAGAGTAGATCATAACGATGTTATATATAAAAATGAAAAAGCAAAATTTAAAGCTGTAGCACAAGAAGTTAAAGAAAGTCATGCAAAAGGACAACCAGTATTAATAGGTACAGTATCTATTGAAAAATCTGAAAAATTAAGTAATGAATTAAGAAAACAAAATATACCTCATCAAGTATTAAATGCTAAGCAACATGAAAGAGAAGCTCAAATAATTGCCCAAGCTGGTAAATTTGGTGCTGTTACAATTGCTACTAACATGGCTGGTCGTGGTACTGATATTATGCTTGGTGGTAATAGTGAATATCTAGCAATACAAGAAATGAGAAAGAAGGGCATGTCTGAAGAATTAATAACTGCTTCAACTGCTTATAATGAAACAGATGACCAAGAAATATTAAATGCAAGAAAAATGTTTAAAGAGCTAGAAAAGAAATACGAAAATGAAATAAAACAAGAGAAAGAAAAGGTTATAGCAGCAGGTGGTTTAAAAATTATAGGTACAGAAAGACATGAGTCAAGAAGAATTGATAATCAGCTTCGTGGACGTAGTGGTCGTCAAGGAGACCCTGGTGAATCTAGATTCTATATTGCTCTTGATGATGATTTGATGAAAATTTTCGGTGGCGATATGGTAACTAAAGTTTATAACCGTTTAGGTGCAGATGAAGATATGCCACTACAAATGAGAATTTTATCAAATGCTGTAGAATCTGCTCAAAAGAAAGTTGAAGGTAGAAACTTTTCTATTAGAAAAAATGTGCTTCAATATGATGATGTTATGAATGCTCAAAGAACTATTATCTATGATGAAAGAAAGAAAGTTTTAGATGGTGAAGATTTAAAGAATAACATTTTTAATATGATGGATTCTGTTATTGATATGATTGTAGATACTCATATAAGTGGAGAAGATTCACACCATCATGTTAATAGAGAAGCAATTTCTACAGACATAAGAACAAATTTAAATATAGCTAATGTAGATGCATTGAAGAAAGATAAATTAGATGCTGAAGAAATTAAAGCTGAATTAAAAGAAAAATGCCATAAAATTTATAATGAAAAAGAAGAACAAATCGGAACACCTGAGTTAAGAGAATTAGAAAGAATTGTTATGCTTAAAATAGTAGATAACAAATGGATGGACCATATAGATAATATGGATGAATTAAAAAATGGTATTGGTCTTCGTGCATATGGTCAAAAGAATCCTGTTGTTCAATATAGAATGGAAGGATTTGAAATGTTTGATCAAATGGTAAATGATATAAAAATAGATGTTATTAAAATATTAATGCATATTCAAAAGAAGGGAAATGCAAAAAGAACTCAAACAGTTACTATAACAGGAGAAGGTTTTGAAGAAGCTGGAAATGCATTAGAAGTTAAAGATGGAGCAAATGGAAAGCAAAAGGAAATTAAGGTTGTTCATACACCTATAACAAATGCAGAACCAAAAATTGGTAGAAATGAACCTTGCCCTTGCCGGAAGCCGGTAAGAAGTACAAGAACTGTTGTGGAAGAAATGCATAGCACCTGTATTTAAAGCATTTTACAAAAATCTAAAATTTGGTGACAAAATTATGTTGTCACCCAAACTTAAATAAAAAATTTATAAAAGCTTAAAATTAAAGAAGTGTAACCTAAATAAAATGGGTGACACTTCTTTTTATATTAGAATTTACAAATGATATAAATAAAAAATTAAGGAGGTAGTAGTTATGAGAAAAATTAATGTAAGAAAAGGGGAAAGGTGTATGAATACTTTTTCGAGGGAGCAAAAGTAAACAACAAAAGGACAAGAATTTCAAAATCTGGATTTAGAACAAAAAATTAAGCATATTTAGCATGAATGAAAGCTTATGATGAATATATTAATGTAAAAAATAAAGAAGAATCTCAAATGTCATATTCAGACTATTTAGATTATTGGATGAAAGAATATTTTGAAATAAACTATAAATATTCAACTGCTAAAAGATATAGAGAATCATTTGATGCAATAAAGAAAAT
>CALXBW010000028.1 GCA_944386645.1 uncultured Clostridia bacterium
TCAATAGTAAAATTTAAAATTACTAAATTTGGTTATTAAAGTTATATTTAAATTAAATAAAAAATTTATATATTTGCATCAAAAATATTTTACATTGATTAGCCAAATATAGGTTTTGTACAGGAAAAAATATTCATTATTAAAGTCAAACTTAGGTAGTTTGATTTTTTCATTAGTGAATTTTACATTTATTTAAATAAATTTTATAGAAGAATTTATTAATTAATTATTAATGTTAACTTAGATTGTTTACTTTTTTTAGTGTATCTGATATTATATTGATAATTCAAAAGGAGGATGTATTGTATTGGAAGACATAGAAAAACAATACAAATTAAATATAGATAAATTATTATTATACTTTTTCATATATTCAACTTTAGGTTGGATACTTGAAACACTTTATTCATATATTCTACTAGGACATTTTGAAAATAGAGGTTTTTTAATTGGACCACTATGTCCCATATATGGTTTTGGAATGTTAATAATGATTATTTGGCTATCTAAATACAAAGACCATAAAATAAAACTATTTTTTATTTCTGTATTAGTATTTTCTATTTTTGAATATGTTGTAGGATATGCATTAGATGCTATTTTTAATTTAAAGTGGTGGGACTATACAAATGATTTCTTAAATATAAATGGTCGTATTACTTTATTTTATTCTTTAGGTTGGGGAATCATAGGATTGATTGTTATTAATATAATTCATCCTTTTATTGAAAAATTTCTAGATAAAATATTAAATAAAATTCCTATAATTATTCAAAGTAATATTTTGAAGATAGTTGTTATAATATTTATTATTGATATTGTTTTATCAAGTATAGGGTACATACAAAAATAGAACAGAAAATTAATCTGTTCTATTTTTTGTTACCTTACTTATAGCTAATCCATCACCAACACTTAAAATTTCTGTATCTAGATTACTATTGTTTTTAGATTTTTCTATATATTCCCTTAAATGATTTACAGCAGTTCTTTGTTTATGTTTATTATAATCACTTAATACATATCCCTTATATAGAATATTATCAGCTAATATTATTGCATTATTTTTAGCTAATCTTATACTTTGTTCCAAGAAAAATGGATACTTTCCCTTAGCAGCATCTATAAAAATAATATCATAACTATTATCTTTTAATTCTGGTAATATATTAACTGCATCGCCTTCAATTATATTAATTCTATTTTCTAAATTCATATCCATTATATTTTTCTTTGCTTCTTTTATTTTCTCCTCATCTTTTTCAATTGTATCTATCTTTGTATTTTCACCACAATTATTTATAAAACATATAGCAGAATAGCCAACTGCTGTACCAATTTCTAATATTCTTTCTGGATCCTTATCTTTTATAATATTTATAACAACTTCTAAAGTATCATCCATAATTATTGGAACATGTTCTTCTAATGCTTTTTTCTTAATTTTTTCTAATACCAAATTCATATTATTATCCTTTACTTCTAGACATTCTTTCTCTTGTTTTTGTATCTAATATTTTTTTCCTTAATCTTATATTTAATGGAGTAACTTCTACCAATTCATCATCCTGAATAAATTCTATAGCTTTTTCTAATGAAAATTGTATTGGTGGCACTAATCTTAATGCATCATCAGATCCAGAAGCTCTTGTATTAGTTAAATGCTTTTCTTTACATACATTTATGGCAATATCTTCAGCTCTTGAATTTAATCCTACAATCATACCTTCATAAACTTCTGTTCCTGGTCCAATAAATAATTCTCCTCTTTCTTGGGCATTATACAACCCATATGTTACAGAAGTACCTGCTTCAAAAGCAATTAAAGTTCCTCTATTTCTAGCAGAAATTTCACCTTTATATGGTTCATAAGAATCAAACATACTATTCATAGTTCCATTTCCTTTTGTATCAGTCATAAATTCAGTCCTATAACCAATTAGTCCTCTAGCAGGAATTCTAAATTCAATTTTTGTCCTTCCTTCTTCTGAAGGTTCCATATTTACCATTTCGCCTTTTCTTCTACCTATTTTTTCAATCACATTTCCAATACAATCATCTGGTACATTTACCACTAAAATTTCCATAGGTTCACATTTTTGCCCATCAATCTCTTTAAATATAACTTTTGGTCTAGATACTAATAATTCAAAACCTTCTCTTCTCATTGTTTCAATTAAAACAGAAAGATGTAACTCTCCACGTCCTGATACTTCAAAACTTTCTGCTCTATCAGTTTCTTTTACTCTCAAACTGACATTTCTTTCCAATTCTTTAAATAATCTATCTCTAATATGCCTTGATGTTATAAATTTTCCTTCTTTTCCAGCAAATGGTCCATCATTAACACTGAAAGTCATAGATACAGTTGGTTCATCTATATCTACAAATGGTATTTTTTCAGGGTTATTTATATCACATATTGTATCCCCTATATTTATATCATTCACTCCCGAAAGAGCTATAATATCTCCTGCTGCAACCTCTTCAACTTCAACTTTCTTTAATCCCATATATGTAAATAATTTAGCTATTTTACCATTAACTATTTTGTCTTCACTTTTACAAATAGCAACACTCATTCCAACTTTTACAGTACCTCTTTCAACTCTACCTACAGCAATTCTACCAAGATAATCATCATAATCAATATTAGATACTAGCATTTGAGCTGCACCCTCTAATTCACATGCAGGAGGATTTATTGAATTAATAATTGTTTCAAAAATGCAATTAACATTATCTGAATCATCTTCTAAATTTAATTTTGCAATACCATTTTTAGCAGATGCATAAATAACAGGAAAATCTAATTGTTCATCATTAGCTCCTAATTCAATAAATAAATCTAATACTTGATCTACAACTTTATGAGGATTACAACCAGGTCTATCGATTTTGTTAATAACTACTATTGGCTTCAAATTCAATAACAATGCCTTTTTTAATACTTCTCTTGTTTGAGGCATTGGCCCTTCAAAAGCATCTACTAAAAGTAATACTCCGTCTACCATTTTTAATACTCTTTCTACTTCTCCTCCAAAGTCTGCATGACCAGGTGTATCTACAATATTTATTTTTATGCCGTTATACATAACAGATGTATTTTTTGAAAGTATTGTTATTCCTCTTTCTTTTTCTAAATCATTTGAATCCATTATTCTTTCTGATACTTGTTCATTTTCTCTAAAGACATGGCTTTGTTTTAATAAAGCATCTACTAAAGTTGTTTTTCCATGATCAACATGTGCAATTATTGCTACATTTCTTATTTTATCATTATTCATTTTATATCCCCCTAAAACATTTACTATATCTCATACATGAATATAGAGTAGAAAATATCTACTCTTTTTAATCACATGCTTGGCATAATATTATATACTATATTTTTTCATTTGTCAATCTTACAACTTCATCCATTATCTCTTTTGTTATTTTATCTAAAACTTCTCTATCTGACTTTCTATCTTCATATTTTGAAAAATCCATTGGCTTACCATAGTTTAATTTTACTTTTCTAAAAGCTTTAAAACTTCCTTGTATTCCAACAGGTATTACCTTTGTACCAGTTTTTAAAGCTATTAGAGCAGCTCCACTATGAAATCTTACACCTTTTTTCATTCCATTTCTTGTTCCTTCTGGAAAAATACCTACTATATTACCAGCCTTTAAAGCTCTAAAAGCCTTTTTCATAGCATCGATATCTCCCTTTCCTCTTTTTATAGCTATTACACCAAATAAATTTCCGAAGCCATGCTAAAAATGGATTTTCAAATAATTCTTCCTTTGCTATCATCTGTATACTTCTTTTAGAAGCAAGTACCATTACTGGAGCATCAAGTGCATGTACATGATTCGCACAAATTATAAAACTTCCATCTTTTGGTATATTAGATTCATTTACCTTCTTTACTCTATATACTATTAAGCATAAAAAATATAAAAACGCTTTAACTATTCTCTTTAACATTTACTACACCTAAATTAACCTTTCATTTTCATTTTTATAATACTAATTATTTTATCTGCAACTTGCTCAATATTTAAATAAGTAGTATCTATTACCGTTGCATCATTTGCAATTTTAAGAGCACCAAATTCTTTCTCTTTATCATTTTTATCTCTTATAATTATATTATTAAGTACATCTTCATATTTTATATCTTTATTTTTTTCTACAATTTCTATATATCTTCGTCTAGCTCTAACATCTAATCTAGCATCCAAATATATTTTTATGTCTGCATTAGGAAATACTACTGTAGTTATATCTCTACCTTCCATAACTACATTTTTACCTGAGGCCATTTTTCTTTGTAAATCAATCAATTTTAATCTAACTTCCTTAACACTAGAAACTTGTGACACGACTTTTGATACATCCGGTTTTCTTATTTTATCTGTTACATCTTTATCATTCATATAAACTTTTTTTTCATTTTCATCTATATTTATATTTATTTTTTCTAAATTATTAATTATCTCGGATTCATTATTTAATTCAATATTATTTTCTAATAAATACAATGCAACACATCTGTACATTGCCCCTGTATCTATATTTGTAAAATTTAACTTATTTGCTATAATTTGAGCTATTGTTCCTTTACCACTTCCAGCAGGTCCATCTATTGCTACAATAAAAGACATTACCTATTTCCTCCATCATTACTTTTTTCTGGCATATATATACCTTTAGCTACTATTTCTACTTTTTCAACATTCATTGAAGTTAATTTTTCAATTTCTTTCTTACATTTCGCCTTAAAATCACTTAAACTATCAACCACATTGTATCCATATATAACTATAATTTCCATATATATGGATATACCTTCACCATAATTTTCAATTCTAGTTTTAGTAACTTTATGTATACTTTTTGTTTTAGAAGCTAAATATTCTGCAATTTGTCTAAAAACAGTATCTGAAATTTTAAATTTACCAAGATAACTAAAAGTAGGTCTAATTATTGATTTTTCAGTAATATATGGTTTCTCATCTCTTTTAGTTCTAAAAATCTGTAGTGGATCTAATAAAAATCCTGAAAAATCTTTTTTTATTTCAAATGTAGGAACTGGAATTACATGTTTTCCCTCTGTAACTCTAATCCTTCTTGCAGTATTTATTTCTTCTTCTGTTGCAACATCTGTTATGTATATAATTTCAGTTAATTCCGGCAAATTCAAATTTTGTGCAATTCTTTTAACCATATTATCAGATGTTCCTAATATTAAAATACTTTCAGGTTTGTATTTTTCTATTGCTCTTAAAATTTCATTTTTTTGTTCTTCCTTTGTAAAAAGTGCATCTCTTACAGTTTCTATTTTTGTTGGAGCTTTTTTAGCAGATTTTCCAGCAATAACCTCATTTTCTTTTATAAGTAAACCATCATCTATTATATACTTAATATTTTTCTTACCTGCAACTAATTGAGCTCTATAACTTTTACCTGTACCAGAAGGGCCAACAAATCCATATGTTTTTAGCATATTATTATCTCCTTTTTTGAATATACTAAATTATATAATATTTTTTTATGAATATCCATATATTTTATAATTTTATCTATTTTATTTTTAAAGTTTTGTATATAAGTAAAAATTTATTCAATATAGTAGTTCAAATTAAAAATATAACATTAAAATAGTTTCATATATACTTATAAAATGACTGAGGAAAAATTTCCTCAGTCATTTTAATTAAATTTTATAGTGATACCTTTCGTCTTTTTTACCTTTTTTCTTACCAAAAATTATTAGTAAGATTACATCAAAAATAAACAACCAAAACATAAAAATAGATATGTTTATTAATGAATCTAAATACCAATGATTTAGCCTAAAAATAAACAGTAGAAAAATTGTTGATAATAATGTAAATAAGATTATCCGCAAGTTTTCTTTTGAACATTTACTTAAATATTCTTTTAACATGACGTCCATCTCCTTAAATAAATAGTGCAATAATTATATCATATTTATAAAAATAAACAAGAGAACAAATTAAATATTCTCTTGTTTATTTTTATTTATGCTATTTCGTTTATTTTTACATCTCTTACATGATTAATTTTTTCCCATTTTGTATTAGGTTTTATTATACATTTTAAATTTATCAATATCCATGATCCCATAAAAATTGGATACAATATTAATCCTTTTAACATAGGTTTTATTGGTCTCTTGTCTAAAATCATAATTAAAACTGCAATTGCTATAGGCATTAAAAATGTTGCAAATAAATATCTTGCATAATTATCAATTAAATCTACAAAAGTCATTCCATTTACTAAATATATTACAAGGTTTATTCCTAATAATAAGAAAGTTAATAACATCATAGGAATTCCTAAAATATACAAAAGTCCGTCAAAATTCATTAAAGATTTATGCTCTTTTACTGATTTTGCTAAATCTGTTGTATAATATTTCATACATTGTAAATGTCCAACTGTCCATCTAGATCTTTGAGACCAAGATTGCTTAAATCCTATTGGTTGTTCATCGTATACTTTTGCATCTATTGCCCATCCAATTTTTCTACCTTTAATTATATTTTTTAATGAAAATTCGATATCCTCTGTTAATGTTTTAGTATTCCAGCCTTCTTTTTTTATTATATCAAATTTCACCATAAAACCTGTACCATTTATTAATGGTGACAATCCTAAATTATATCTTGCCAAATGATAAAAACGATTCATTGTCCAGTAAAAAAGTGCATATCCAGCTGAAATCCAACTATCTGTAGGATTCTTTATATCTCTATAGCCTTGAACCACTTCTTCTCCTTGGCATAATTTTTTATTCATATTTTTTATAAAATCTACTGAAACAATATTATCAGCATCAAATATGCAAAAAGCATCATAATCAGCATTTTCTTCAATTTTCTTATTTAAAAACCAATTCATTGCATATCCTTTAGTTTTATTCTTCTCATCAAATCTTTCATATACAATGGCTCCTGCTTCTTTTGCAATTTTTGCTGTATTATCCGTACAATTATCTGCTATAACATATATATCTAACAATTCTTTTGGATAATCTTGTTTTTTCAAACTTTCTATTAAATTAACTATTACTGCTTCTTCATTATGTGCTGGTATTATTGCCATAAATTTATGATTCTTTTTTACTAATAATGGTTTATCTTTTAATTTAATTAATGAACTTACACTTACTAATATTTGATAAAGCCAAAATATAGTTATTATCCATATTAACGCTTGTTGAAGTACATATAAATAATCCATTATAAACCTCTTTTCTTACATATTATCTATATATAAATTTTTTCCTATAACATTATATGATATATTTTTTAATAATTCAACAAAAATTTAAAAATTAAGTTTTTTTAAGAATTATTCTTCAATCCTTTTTAAATTTATTTTACCCTGATTATCTATTTCTATTATTTTTACTAAAATTTTATCACCTAATTTTAAAACATCTTCAACTTTTTCAATTCTTTTTTTTGAAATTTTTGAAATATGAAGCAATCCCTCTTTTCCTCCACCTAAACTTACAAAAGCTCCAAATGGTAGAATTTTAATAACAGTTCCTTCACAAATGTCATCTACTTTAAACTCTCTTACTATATCTTCTATTATCTTTAATGCCTTATTTCCATTAATTGAATCAAGTGAATAAATAAATACATTTCCATCTTCTTCTATATCTATCTTCACTCCTGTTTCCATAATTATTTTATTAATAACCTTTCCACCTGTTCCAATTACATCTTTAATTTTTTCTGGGTTTATATGTGTATGAATTATTTTTGGAGCATACTTAGATATTTCTTTTCTTGGTTCTGGTAACTGTTTTAGCATTACTTCATCTAATATATATTGTCTTGCTTTATTTGTTCTTGCAAATGCTTCTTCTATTATATCATAAGATAATCCATCAACTTTTATATCAACTTGTATAGCAGTTATTCCATCCTTTGTTCCCGCTACTTTAAAGTCCATATCTCCGAAAAAATCTTCTAGACCTTGTATGTCTGTTAGCATTATATAATCATCACTATCTGAACTTGTAATCAATCCTGTTGAAATTCCTGCTACTGGTTTTTTTATTGGCACTCCAGCATCCATTAAAGCTAATGTACTACCACATACACTTGCTTGAGAAGTAGAACCATTTGAACTTAAAACTTCTGATACAACTCTAATAGAATATGGAAATTCTTCTTCACTTGGTATTACTGGTTCTAATGCTCTTTCAGCTAAAGCTCCATGCCCTATCTCTCTTCTTCCTGGTCCTCTTGAAGGTCTTGCCTCTCCTACACTATATGCAGGAAAATTATAATGATGCATATATCTTTTTGAATCTTCATTATCTAATCCATCTAATATTTGTTCTTCACTAATCATTCCTAAAGTAGCTACAGATAGAACCTGAGTCTGTCCCCTTGTAAATAAAGCACTTCCGTGTACTCTTGGTAATACTGCTACCTCACAAGACAATGGTCTTATCTCATCAATTTTTCTTCCATCAGGTCTTTTGTGCTCTTTGTAAATTAGCTCTCTTACACATTTCTTTTCTAATTTATTTACACTATCTATTATATCTTTTTTCTTTTCTTCTAGAACTTCATCATCTAATTTTTCTTCAAAATATTTTAAAATTTCTTCTGTTATTATCTCTACATTATTATCTCTCACAGTTTTATCAACTTCTTGAATATCTTTATACATTCTATCTTTAAAATTATTTTCTATTTCTTCATAAATATCTTTATCTACTTCAAAAGACTTATACTCAAATTTTTCTTTACCTATTTCTTTTTTTATCTCTAAAATAAATTCACATATTTTCTTTATCTCAACATGAGCTTCTTTGATAGCTTTTAACATTATATCATCTGGTATTTCATCTGCTCCAGCTTCTATCATCGCGATTTTTTCAATTGTTCCTGAAACTGTTAGTTGTAATCTACTATTTTTTCTTTCTTCCTCAGTTGGATTAATTATTATTTTATCATTTACATATCCCACATTAACAGAACCTGTTGGTCCACCAAAAGGAATATCTGAAATTGAAAGTGCAACAGACGAACCTATCATTGCACAAATTTCTGGTGAACAATCTTGATCAACAGATAATACTAATGCATTGATACACACATCATTTCTAAAATCTTTTGGAAATAAAGGTCTAATTGGTCTATCTATAACTCTAGATGTTAAAATAGCCTTCTCAGATGGTCTACCTTCTCTTTTTTGAAAACTACCAGGTATTTTTCCTACAGAATATAGACGCTCCTCATAATCTACAGATAAAGGGAAAAAATCTATATCATCTTTTGGCTCTTTTGATGCTGTTGCTGTTACTAAAACCCTTGTATCTCCATATTTTACTAAACAACTACCGTTAGCTAGTCCAGCCATTTTTCCTACTTCTATTCCAAGTTCTCTACCAGCTAACTCCATACTATAACATTTAAACATTTATTTTGTCCTCCTAAATTTCGAAGAAAAATATCATGTAATTATATAATATAGTAACCTCTATTAATATATTTTTCGTTTAAAATATATTAATACAAGCTACTTTATAATTAACACAATATTTCTTCTTAATATTTTCAAAAGAGCAGAAAAAACTCTTTAAGTAATTCTGCTCTTAAAAATTATTTTCTTAAAGATAACTTTTGTGCTATTTCTCTATATCTATTAATATCTTTTTTAGCTAAATAGTTAAGTAAATTTCTTCTTTTACCAACCATTTTCAAAAGTCCTCTTCTTGAATGATTATCTTTTTTATGAACTTTCAAATGCTCTGTTAACTCATTTATTCTTTCTGTTAATAAAGCTATTTGAACCTCTGGTGAACCAGTATCATTTTCTTCTCTTTTATAAGTATTAATAATTTCTTGTTTTCTTTCCTTTGTCATTAGCTACACACCTCCTAAATTTTATTATATATGCCATAAACTGAGTCTAAGTTGTGTTATTATCCAAAGACTAAGAATATGGTAATGCTTTAAAAAGCATTTTTATTTTACTACAAAATTATATTAAATGCAAGTATTATATTACTCATCCCAATTATGATATATTTCTAACACATCATCTAAATCCTCTAAATGATCTATTAGTAGTTGCATTTTTCTCGCCTTATCATCATCTAAAGTTATATATGTAGAAGGTACTAATCTTATTTCTGCCTGTTCCATTTTTATATTATTTTTTTCTAATTCTTCAGTAACTTTTGAAAAATCTTCTGGAGTTGTTGTTATCTCATAATATTCATCATTATTTTCAAAATTTTCTGCTCCAGCTTCTATACACATAAGCATTAAATCATCTTCACTTATATTATTATCTTCTTTTAAAACTATTATTACACCTTTTCTACTAAATAAATATGATACACAACCTGTTGTACCAAGATTACCACCAAATTTATCAAATATATGTCTTACATCTGCAGCTGTTCTGTTTTTGTTATCAGTTGCAGCATTTATAACAACAGCAACTCCAGCTGGACCATATCCTTCATAAGTTATTTCTTCATAATTCTCTGAATTGTTGGCACCAGAGGCTTTTTTTATTGCATTATTTATTGTGTCATTTGGCATGTTATTTGCTTTACATTTTGATATAACATCTTTTAATTTAAAGTTTGCTGCTGGATCTGGTCCTCCCATTTTTACAGCCATTAATAATTCTCTTCCTAATTTAGTAAATATCTTTCCTCTTGCAGCATCTGCTTTTCCTTTTTTTGCTTGTATATTGTGCCATTTACTGTGTCCACTCATTTTCTCTCTCCTCCTTTTAAATTTTCCCTATATTCTAGGCTGTTTTCGCCTTGTAAATGCTTATTTTGTCCATTTTTTTAATTAATTGAACTTTATTGATTTTTAGGGGTTTTTATGGTTCTTTATTGAAACGATTGCTCCAAAATTACTCCCAAAAATCTTATGTAAAGTTTTCAATGTGCTTTAATTGAACTTTTGTTTTTTCAATATTTGAAAATTTTAACAAAAGTTCTAAATTATTTTATCACAATTTTTTTAATTTGTGTAGTATTTTTACAAATATTTTTTGTATTTTACTCCTGTCAGTAGTATGATTATATTTCCATTTCATCTTCATTTTCTTCATCTATATGTTCAGTTTATACTTCATATTTAAAAGGATTATATGTTCCTTTTTCATAATTATTTACCAGTTTTATTATTTCAGTTTTATTCATATTACAAATTTCTCTCATCCAATGATTTGCTACTAAAGATACTTTACCATAATTCGTTCTATATTTTCTCAATAACTTTACTTCTTCTTTAAAATATTCATATCCTTTACAATCTTTTGCTAATCTCATCTTTTCTAGTTAATATTGGCGAAAAATCTTTGTATCTCAATCTAGAAGTAACATCTTTATATCTTTTGTTCACAACTTACTCCTTTTATTACTTAGATATTTCATATTCTTCTATTATTTCTTTATGTACATATTTATCATTAAAAACAAGATTTAGTATTTCAAACTGTATTTCATCATCATAGTCATATTCTTCACATAATTCTTTAAATATTTTGTTCTTTTCAGGTATTCCACTATAATTTTTTCTAAATTCTATTTTTTGTAATGTTACTTCAATCTCATTTATTAATTTATTATCAGGATATTTTTCCTTTAAATCGCAATAAGCAACAATCATATCTTCTGATTTTGATGCTCTGTAAAATTTTTCTATATCTTCTTCTAATAAAGAAAATAAAATATTTAATTCATCAGAACACATTGTGAAACGATATACCTCAAAAATAAAACTTAGTAAAAGAATACTAGTATTACAAAATTCAATTTAACAAAATTTATAAGGTGAATTTTATACTATATGAAAACATATAAGATAAAAGAAAAAATTTGAAATTTTTCACAATTTTATAAAAAATAAATGATAAAGAAATTTTTTTAGATAAAGATATTTCCTGTATTTTTCTTCTTTTTAGATGATAACTATTGTCAATTTATAGATTTTTGCAGAAGCAGAATTCTTTGGAAAGTTTGTACAAATTTTAATTTCTATATGAAATATATTAAATATCATAATCATAATTAGAATATATTGTATTTTATGAAAGAAATGCAAGTGAACCTAAATTAAAAAAGCCTAATGAATTAAAAGGTATTAAACCTGCATTTTCTTTTAGATTGTGGAAGTAAGAAAAATCAAATATTTATAAATGGTAATGATGTGTGGATAAAGAATAATGATTATTTTAGTACAAAAATTCCACGAGATAAATCTTGAGAATTGGGAATTGAATTTACAATTAAGAATATATGATGATAACTTTAACACTATAATATTTTTAGGACAAGCTTGGATTTGCTTAAAAATCTCAAATTATTTATTAAAGGAGGTGTTCTATAAACTTCACAAAACTTCATCATTTCTTTATATAGTTTTATTTTCACGTCTTGTTTTTCCAATTCTTTAAGCATTTTGCTGTTTCTTCTTTCATCATGAGTTGTCAAACATATACAATTAATTCTTAAATCATTAGCTTATAATGTCTTCTATATTTTTTCATCACATTCATTTTTTATATGAAACCATTTCATACGCATAAAAAGTCCCATTCCATTTTTTGTAAAAACTTTCTCAAAGATATTTTCTATATTTAGCATAATTAAAAAACTTCATTTCTATTCATCTCTAAGTTTATTTTAATTATTAGATTATATAAAATAAAGTTGAGAAAAATTTTAGCTAATTATATTAACAATAAATTTTATATCCTTTCTAACAATAAAAAAACTAGATTTCTCTAGTTTATAATTTACTTATTTAATTACCTATTGAATTTCATATGTAATATCAGTCTCATAAATGTAATAAAATAAATTTTAAATACATTCTATTAATATCAATTATTTGTTATCTTAATATATTTTGCATTTTTAAGTTGAGGAACCTCGTTTGCTTTGAAAATATCTTTTTTGTAATAATAGCATAAGAAATCTTAAATTGCAATCCCATGCGATACAATCATATATTTTTTTGTTACTCGATAATGGTTTAGAAAATAATATTATCTATCACTTTTATTGCAGCAGTTTCATTAATTATACTATTATTAACCATTCCGATTTCTTGCACTTTTCCATTTTTACTCAAATTAATTTTATATATTTTTTTATTATATGCTGAAACCCAAAATTTCATTATTATCAACCTTAATTCAAATATTCATTATAATTTTCCATATCAAACTTTCTATTTTCCCCATTTATTACTAAAGAATATATACTTGCATTGGAGATTTTTATAGATTTTATCTTATTTGACCATTCCATATTATTTATGTATCTATATATAATATTAATTACTCCACTATGAGTTACTACCATTATATTTTTACATTCTTTATTCTCATCTACAATCTTTTCAAAATCTCTAGTGATCCTACTATAAAACTCTATTGGACTTTCCCCCTCTGGATATCTCTCATCCATTCTTAAAGTATTATAATAAAGCCCTGGATATAATTTTTCAACATCAGCATTAAGCATTCCTGCTATTTTTCCATTATTCATTTCTCTTAATTTATCTGTATATTCTACTGGAACTTTTAATTTTTCATTTATTATCTCTGTAGTTTGTTTCGTTCTCAATAAATCACTTGATATTATTTTTTCTATTTTGTATTCATCTTTTTTTCCTTCTAAAAATTCTGCTAATTTTTTTACTTGTTCTTTTCCTTCATCGACTAGAGGCATATCACTCCATCCGCCTCTATAATTTCCATCATCTTTTCCGTGTCTTATAAAAAATATTCTCATAATTCCCTCCTAATTAAAATTTGCATAAAAGTCATTTCTTAATTTTTCTAAATTAAGAAGTTTGTCTTTTTCTTTTAATGTAATTATAATTTTTATAGTATTCTTTTTATTATAAATTTGTATATTGATATTAAAGCCATTGTTTTCTATATGTTTAAAATTAATAAAATCTTTTCCTATTATCAGATTTGATATATCATTATATCCTATGAGTACATCAGAATTTCTTTTATCAAGTAATTTCTTTTTACCATTAATATATCCTTTTATATTACTAAAATTTTCTATATTAGAACTGCAAATACTTAAATTGTTTCCAATATGTATTAAATTACTGTTATTTATATTTAAAATGTAATGCGCAATATTATTAAAATTATATTGTTCTTTTAATGCTTTTAGTATATGATATTCAACAATATTGTTTATATTAGTACTGTATAATTTTGCTTCCTTTACACATTTTTGCTTTTGATTTTTATCCATATTTATAATAATATTTTTGTCACTATGTACTTCATTTAAAATACGCATTCCATAACTATCTTCTTTTAATATTTGAGTTAAAATTGCGTTAACTAAATCAAAAAATGACAATTCATCCATTCTTATGTGTGGATAATTAAAAATTAAATACGTTTCATTCTCAAATGAAATTACCTTTAACTTTATAGAGCATTCATTAATATTATTAACTTCTATTTCATTATTATATATAATTTTTTCTAGTTTATTTTTATCATCTAATTCTATGTAACTATACTTAACCATATCATTAAAAGCTTTTGATTGTATTTTCATATCATATCCAAAAACATACTTGGTTTTCAAAGAATTCATTTCATTAGTCTTTTTTATAAACTCATTTTTAATGTATTTCTCATTTAATCTACTTTCTATTTCAAATATATAGCAATCTTGAAAAACACATTCTCTAGGATTTAAAAAGTAAAAATTAAGCATCATTCTTTCATTTTCATTTATTTTTATAAGCTCCACATCTTTTAATGATATTGCATAATCTTTTAAAATTTTGTTTATTCTTTTATTGTCTATTTTTACTTCTTTTTCTTTATTCTCCATATGTTTAACAATATTATTTATAGTCTTATACTTAACAATATCTTCAATAGAAAATTCATTCCATATTTTTCCAATTTCAATACTTATTCGTGTTAATGTTAAAGAATCTATCATATATTCACTATAAGCTTTATTTGGATCAACTTCTTCTCCAATAATATTACTCCATATTCTTATAAGTCTATCTTCAATTTTAGTTTCTACTTTGTTAACAGCATTTTTATATACATATTTATTAAGCAACTCTTTTCTATCCACTTTTTCGTTGAAAGTTAGTGGTATTTTATCTATAATAAATATTCTTTTAGGTATCATATACTCTATTATTCTATTTCTTAATTTTTCTTTGATATCTGTTTCATTTGCTAATGTATCCATATTCCAGTCATTTCTTGCAAACTTACTACTATCTGATATTGGTATCCATACATACTCATTAAAATCTGGTACTCCATCTGTATATGTTATTGCATTATCTACTACAACTATTCCTTTATTTATCTGCTCTGCTGTTATACTATTCCAATCCTCTACTGGCATTATTTCTTTTACTGCTCCGTTTTCTCCTGGTAATGAATCTGTTCTATCTGTCTGCAATATCACTGGTGCAAATCCTTTTGGTATCACAATTTGTACATTCGGATCATCTGTTGTTATTGTTGTATCTTCATCTGCTAGTCCACCTTCATCTACACTTGGCGTTTCTCCTGGTCCTCCTCCAGAACCTCCTGTATTATTTTCATTTCCTGAGGTATCTTCTCCACTATTATTGTTTGATATCTCTTCCTTCATATAATCATCTATCTCATTTATTATATCTTGTTGCTTCTTATTTGCATTTTCATACATGTCCATTGCTACTTCTGTTTTATTTATTATTCCTCCATTTGCTATATAACTTATACTTACTCCTGCTAGTATTAGTAGCACTATTAGGGTTATAATGCAAAAAACTTAATATATTATTTTTGAAAGTCGAAGTAGTTGTACATCGTATGCTCCTTCTTGCGAAGCATGTGAGACCGATAAAATAATATATTAAGTTTTGATATTTTAAATTATGCTCTTGTAGGGTTATTCAATTTTCATCTAGGAAATTGAATATAACCCTTCATTACTTCTGCTTAATATATCAAATTCTAAATTTTTTCTTAAAATTATCCCATTTATCATATTTTTCATAAACCATTTTACACATATCAATATAAACTTCATTTGTTAATATGCAATCATTTAACGCCCTGTGTTTATCACGAGATTTAATATCATAATAATCTATCAAATTATCTAATTTATGGTGTTTTAATTCTGGCAATAACTTTCTAGATATTCTTAATGTATCAACAAAGTTATTTGTCAGAGGTTCATTAAGTACATTTATAAAATTATCATACAAGAAGTTTACATCAAAATTAACATTATGACCAACTATAATATCATCTTTCAAAAATTCTTTAAATTTAATTAGAACTTCTTTTAGTTCTGGAGCATTATATACCATTTCATCAGTTATACCTGTTAAATTTCTTATGAAATATGGAATAGGCTCATGTGGATTTATTAATTCAGAAAATTCCTCTACTATCTCTTTATTTCTAACTTTTAAGCCACTTATCTCTAAAATATTACAAAAGTTCCAATTCATACCTGTTGTTTCAATATCTACAACTGTGTAATCACTTAAATCTTCTATTAGACTTTTTCCTTTTAATTCTCTTATTACTCTTTTATACAATATTTTCAACTCCAATTTTAAACTATATTTATTTAATTAAATAATTTTTCAAATTCATCAACATCTCCATTAAAAACATTCATATCTAGTCTCTCTTCTTTTCCATTATAACCATCTAATTTAACTTTATCCGTATATTGCCAAAATGTCCATTCCCTATTATCTTTTAATTTTGGAGTAAAATATACATCTCTAATCCAAATATAATTATCTTTAAAATTATTTGCTATATATAAATTATAAGATTTATATGTTGCATATATAATCGTTTTTTTTTCATAATACTCTTCTAATTTTTCCAACATTATTTGTAATTGGTTCTGTGTTTCTTCAATGTCTGGCACATTTTTATATTTATCTCCATAAAATTCAATATCCACAACAGGTGGAAGCATTTCTTCCGTTTTAGGAACATGTTCTATAAAATTATATGCTTGTGTTATCCCTTCACTATCGTAGCTAAAAAAATGGTATGCTCCTATTTTTAAATTTGTTTTGACCGCATTTTCATAGTTTATATTAAATTTTTCATCTACAAAAGAACTGCCTTCAGTCGCTTTAATAAAAGCAAATTTTATTCCTTTCTTTGATAAAATATCCCAATCAATATCTCCTTGATGAGATGAAACATCTATTCCTCTAACTTCATATGTTTTTTCAGAGGGATAATTAAAAATAACTATGCCATTATACCAAAGAATAAATATAACTATGATAATTATTAGAATTAAACCCGTTATAATTAAAAGCTTCTTCTTCATAAATTTCTCCTACAGATTATCGTTTTTTATTTTTTGATATTAACATAAATTATAGTAATTATCAATGAGCTTTAGATATGTTCCTTAAATTTCAAGAAGGCAAAAAGAAAGAGAGACTCTGAATTTTCAAAGTTCTCTCCTTCCAATATTGTGTTTAAAAATATATTTAAGATAATTTTACAGTAGCCCACGTCTACTTAATATAAAGTGTAGCACGGAACCCAACAAAATCATATTTGTTTTTTGGGTTACTGTAACGGCGAAAAGCTACAGGAAAATTTTCTCCAAAATTGTAGAAATATCCTCCACGAATAATACGATAAAAACTTGCATATTTTTCCTGTGTCCATTCTCCTACATTACCAGCAAGATCATATATATTGTTAACACGCCACTTTTCATCACTTCCTGTTTTTAGAATTGCTATTTGAGAATTATAATTTCCCCATTTAGTAGAATCCTCTGCAATCTCTGTAAGAGTTTTTGCCTTTGACTTTATAAACCATGCAAGAACTGAATCATATTCAGCTCCATAAGTCAAATGACTATTAACCGTTTCATTTTGTTCAATACTAGATGCAACTTCTTGAGCCTCATAAAAATTAATATTTACCCATGGCATAGCTCCTTTTACAGACTGTGGTTTTCCTTCTGAAGTCTTGGAAATATTGAATCTTGAAATATAAAAGCCTTGATTTTTTTTCACGCTTTCATATTCTTGATACATTTTTTTATCCATCATTTCATTAAATGAATCCATGGCAAAAATATCAAACATATAATTTCTTCTTCCAAATTTTTCATCAAATGAAACTCCATTAAGTGTTCCATCAGAATCAAGATAACCAACAGGAATCCAAACAAACTGGCTTCCATCAGAAACTCTTTCTATTACAAATCCAGTGTTCCATTCTCCTTCAACATACATATATCCATCTGGAATTGGTGGATTTGCATATTTTTCAGAGTAATCATTATTTTTTTTAATGTTCAGAGTTCTGATAATCAATTCTCCCTTTTTTCCATCTGATGCCTCTAAAGTCATCCCTTTTGGTGCAGCAAGCTCAAAAATTATACCATTTTTATCCACAAACACAATTTTTTTATACCGATTTTTCATAGTTATTCCTCCTAATGTATTTATCTATCGGCTTCTACATAAACATTGCCAATATATTAAGTATATCATATATTTTTAACCTCTTCAATATTTTTCCAAAGTTTTGCTAGCTAAAATCAGCATTTTTTATCTATTTATAATTAATTTATAGTTGCCAAAATATATACATTATCTGAATTAAAATTTTCATCATTTATTTCTCCATTATAAACAACCCAATATAAATGTTCTTTATATTTATATTCCGCTGTTTTTTCATACTCTTTAAGGGTTATTTTTCGATCATCTTCATTTGAGAATTTATCTCTTGAATTATCAACTACCACATATATTTTACCTTTATTACTATCATATTTAACATCAGATATTATAGCATCACCTTCAACTGTATTTTGTACCACTCTAATAAAAGCACTTTTAGTATTTATATAATTATTCATAAAATCATTATATAAATAATCATTGTGTACCATTGCTCCAATTACAAAGCAATTATCATTTTGTGCATTAAAAGAACTATAATTTTCATCTAATTTTCTTATATCCTCATATTTTTCTGTAAAATCTCTATCATAAAACATATTTAATTCTTGTAACTCAATATTATTGTTAATATCATTAGTTTTTGAATTTTTTATAGCTTTTTGTATTACATCTTCTAACTGTTGTAAATCTACGTCAGATATTTCAGCCTGTTTTTCATTTTTTACTACACCATTACAATCTGATTTTATATAATAAGTTTCTCCACCATTTATTTTTATAGTATATTTATTAATTCCTTGGCACATTTCTTGATTATAATTCTCCGCTTCTAAAATATTTTTTATTGTATTATAATCTTCTCCATTTATTGTTATACTAGATTCAATATCTAACCCTGTAATTTCTAGTTGTTCTACTGGTATTAAACCGGGTTCTTTTTCATATTCTTCTGCAAAATCATCATAATCCATAACCCAAGAGCCAATCTTTATTTCATCATATCCACCTAATCTATTAAAATCTATCACTTTATAACCTAATC
>CALXBW010000029.1 GCA_944386645.1 uncultured Clostridia bacterium
AGCATCAAGAAAAAGGTTTGCTTCGTCTAAAGTTGTACTTGTATATATTTTTTTATAATCATTAATAATTTGTTTTGCTTCTTTCTTAGGGCATAGACTATATATATTTCTAACCAAATGAACAACACACCTCTGAGATTGAGTTTTTGGAAAAACTCGTTCTAAAAAACCTTTGAAACCAGCAATACCATCACTAGACATATATAGAATATCTTCAACTCCTCTTTCTTTTAAGTCCTCAAAAATATTAGACCAAAAACTACTAGATTCACTTTCATTTATCCATAACCCTAATATATCTTTATGTCCATTTAAATCAACACCAACTATAACATATACGGCTTTTTTAGAAGTAGTTAAATCGTTTTTTATTGGTATATACAAACAATCTGCATATGTAAATATGTATATAGGTTTTAATTTTCTATTTCTCCATTGTTCTGTTTCTTTAGATACAGCAGAAATTAATTTAGTAATTTGTTCTTTATTTATTTTAACACCATAAATTTCTTTTAATGTATTTTCAATATCCCTAAGACTCATACCTTTAGCATAAAGTGCTATACATTTGTCTTCAAAACCAGTAAGTCTAGTTTGTCCTTTTTCAATTATAATAGGTTCAAAAGTAGAATTTCTATCTCTAGGTGTTTCCACTTTTATATTACCATATTCTGTTTTTACTGTTTTAGGCTTACAATGACCATTTCTAGTATTTTTGTTATTTTTATCTTTTTTATGTTCATATTTATCATATTCTAAATGATTATCTAATTCAGCATCTAATAATGTTTGCATAAGAGGCTGTAAAAGACTATCTAAAAAATTAGTAACATCAGTACTATTTTTTATTTTTCCTTCTTTGTATTGTTTAACAGCTTCATTTATTATTAAATCTTTAACATTGTTATTTTCTTTATTATTTTCTTTTTTCTTTGCCATAAATAATCTCCCTTAAATAAATTCAATATTAGGATAAATTTGGATTAAATCATTTAAAATTAAAGTCCATTCTTTTTTTTGAAAAGAAGTGTATCCAAAATATCTATATTTATTGTTATCAAGTTCGTTATATAAATCGTCAAAACTATTAATATATTTTTTATCATCAAAAGTCAATCTTATTTTATCATAATATTGAACATTAGCAGAATGTTTAAAAAGAAGATTTCTAATATTTTGACTATATTTATATGTATTTTCGATATTATTTAAATATTTTTTAATTAAAGTTTTATGAATGACATTATTATATTTTTCATTAAAAATTTTAAAGACATGTTTATATTCATCTAAAGTTTTTTGAGTATAAAGTTCCTTAATTTTAGAAGCAATATTTTTAGAAGAACGTTCAGAAATATATTTGTAGAATTTAGGGTAAATAGAGGTTAAAGAATCAGTAAAAACAATATTAGGAAATGCAATTTTAGCAGTCCTTTTCATATTTTTATTATCATCAACAGATAAAAACAAAATATTTTTAACACCTCTACTTTTCAAAGCTTCAAAAGAATCAAGCCAAAAATGACTGTTATTAATCTTATCAGCATAAATATTTAAAAGGTGTCTTATACCTTTAATATCAATACCTATTAATGTATAAATATCATTTTTCTCAATAATATCAGCTTTTTTAATATTTACTTCATTTTTTATAGCATATACTACAATATATGTTTCATCTAATTTTTTCTTAGTTAATTCATTTAATTTTAATATTTCCATCTTTTCCTTCTTTCTGGCACATAAAAAAATACAGTGTGCTCTTTTTTATATTTTACACACTGTATAATACACCATCTAATTTTATGTAGGAAAATGGCAAAAAAAATGTTTTTTCCTACATATTTTTTTGCCAAAAAACTACAAAAACTCTTGACATTTACAATTTTGATAAAAGTATTTTAAGGGAAAAAATTCCTATTTTATATTTTTATTTCTTTATATATTATCAATAAATGCTGTTATAGAATTGTAATATAAAAAATTAAAATATATAATTAAAGAAAATAAATTTAATTAAATAATAAAAAAAAATTGTAGGGGAGAACATTGTTCTCCCGCACTTCGAAGAATTTTCTTAAGATATATAAGAAAATATATTATTAACAGCCAAAGAAATATTTGATATATATGCTAATCAAAAAGTAATATAATTTTTATTTGTAACTCCCAGCATCGCACAGTCTGTAAAATAGTTAATATAAAAATATATAAAACAGACTGTAAGTTTGCTGGTCCCCCCGAATTGTTACTGCATAAAAATATATTACTTTTTGATTTTTTTTGAAAAATAATTACATTTCTTTGGCTTACACAAAAAAATAAAAAGGTATTTACAAAGCAAAAGTAAAAAAGTATAATAAAGAGGTGTTGATAAAGTAGAAAGCTAAGTAAAAGAACTATTTTCAAGTAAATATTTCTAGAAAAGAAGCGATGTAAATTTTGCTTAGTAAGTATATTTTAGCAATAATAAATGTAATTAAATAAGCATAAAAAAGCAAAAGAAAGAAAAAATAAGAAAAAACGAAAGAGGGGAGAGAAAAAAGTGAAGAAAAGAGAAAAAGAAATATTTACAAATAGAGGTATAACATTAGTGGCGTTAATAATCACAATAATAGTATTGTTGATATTAGCAGGAGTAAGTTTAAGTTTTGTGTTTAATGGAGGGATATTAGATAAAGCACAGCAGGCAGTAGATAAATATCAAAATGAAAGTGAAAAAGAGCAGGATATATTAGATAAGATAGATAAATATTTAGAAAATGAGTTAGGAGGAGGTACTGGAGGAGGAACAGATACACCAGGGGGACCAGATGATACAGATGTGCCAGCAGTAGATGGTAATGGATTAGCAAAAGAAGATACGACAATAACAACAGATGATCCAAATGTGCAAATTGTAATTCCAAAGGGATTTGCACCAGTGATATTGCAAACAGGAAGAACGGATTCATTGCCAGGAGAAAATGGAGCAGTTAAAGAAATTATGCCAAAAGAAGATTGGAATAGTATAACAAAAGAAGATATAAATAAGGGTATAGTTGTAGTAGATAATAAAATAACATACGATAATGGGCAAACATCTGGAACAGTGCCAGATTTTAATGAATATGTGTGGGTTCCGATAACAGATGAAAGTAAGTTTGCAAGAAATGGATGGAATATGGATACATTAGCAGATGTATCAACTTCAGGAGCTTTTTGGGAAGAAACAACTTCTAAAGAGTATAGAGATATGGTAAGTAGTGTAAGTATGAATAAAGGATTTTATATAAGTAGGTATGAGGCGAGTCAAAAAGATAGTACAACAGCGCAGAGTAAGAGAGGACAGAATCCATGGGTAAATGTATCACAAACATCAGCAATAACAGCATCAAGTAATATGAAGGAAAGTTTAAATAGTCATTTAATATATGGTATAGAGTGGGATAGTGTGTTGCAGTGGGCAATAGATAGTCAAGCTAAAATAGGATCAGCATCAGGTGGAACAAAGACAATAACAGAAGATGATGTAGAAAGTGATAGTAGAAGTTGGGGAAATTATGGTAATTCAGTAGGAGGAGCAGCAACTAATTCAGGTTCAAGAAAACCAGGAGGAACAAATGAATATTGGAAGGTAAATAATATATATGATTTAGCAGGTAATGTATGGGAATGGACACAAGAGAAGTATTCTACAGGTACTGGTCGTGCGCCTAGAGGAGGCTATTACAATCGCAATGGAGACAGCACTCCTGCAGCTTATCGTAACGTCTACGATGAGAGCGATACGTACATCGACGTACGGGTTTAGGGCAGGCTTTTATGTGTAGCGCTGTACTCTGGTAGCGAGAACTAAGACAAGCAAAAAAGATAGAGTTTATAGATAAAATTGAAAGTTAGAGAAAGAGGGAATGAATTTGCACGTGAAGTGTGAAAATACATTCCCTAGCGGGGTACCCCTAGCGGGGTACTTTTTATTTTACATAAAAAGTACTCCGGAAAGGAGGAAAAATTGAAATTTAATGAAATTGTAGAAGAATTACAAAATAGAAATGAAGGATATTTAGTATTAGTAAGATGTGGTGTTTTCTTTGTAGGAGTTGGCAAGGATGCTGTTATATTGCAAAATATAACAACATTAAAACCAGTGTGCTTAAAAGAAGGAATATGTAAATGTGGGGTGCCAGTAAAAACATTTGACAGATTTATACATAAATTAAAAAAAGAAAATGATATTGCAATAGTAATATATGATTATAATAAAGAAGACTTAAATATATATAAAGAAATAGCAAGAATAGAAGGAAAAAGAATATATGAAACTGGTAAATGTAAAGATTGTAATAAATGTTGGTATAGTAAAAATAGAATTGTAAAAGAACTGGAGATAGCAGAAAAAATTGTAAAAATGTTTAAAGAGGAAAGTAATGAGAAAAAATGAAGAAGGTTTAATATTAATACCAAAATATAATAAATATATAGAATATATGATAGATGTAATATTAAAACTACCAAGAACAGAAAAGTTCAATATAGGAAATGAATATAAAAATATAATGTATGAAGGATTAAAAAATATAATGTACGTAAATAAAATAAAAATAAATGAAAGAATGTATTATTTAAATAAAATAGATGTAGAGTTAAATATTCAAAGAATATTGTTAAGAATAATGGTAAAGAATAGATGGATAGATGAAAAGAAATTTAACGTAGCAATTAATCATATATCAGAAATAGGCAAAATATTAGGAGGACTAATAAAATTATATGGCAAAAACAATACGAAATAAATATGATAAATATTTAACATATAAAAATCTAATGAAAGCACATATAAAAAGTAGTAGAGGAAAAAATAATAAGAATGAAATAATTAAATTTAATTTAAAAAAAGAGGAATATATAAAATGGCTATATGAAAGATTAAAAGATGGAACATATAAACATCGGTGGATATAAAGTATTTTATATAAAAATACCAAAAGAAAGAAAAATAGAGTCATCAAGATATATAGATAGAATAGTACATAGATGGTATGTGGATAGTTTTATGGAAGAATATTTTATAAAACAATTTATAGAAAATACATATGCATGTATAAGAAAAAGAGGAATGCATAAGGCAGCAAAAGATGTTCAAATAGGAATGAAACATTGCAAAAAAATATGGGAAAACTATTATATAATAAAAATGGATGTAGCAAAATATTTTCAAAATATAGATAAGGACATATTATATAATATCTTATTAAGAAAAATAAAAGATAAAAAAGTGCAGTGGTTAACAAAAGAAATATTATATTCTTCAGAAGGAAAAAAAGGAATACCAATAGGAAATTATACATCACAAGTATATGCAAATATATATTTAAATGAGTTGGACCAATATATAAAACATGAATTAAAAGTGAAATATTATTATAGATACATGGATGATGGAATATGTCTTGTAAAAAATAAAAGTGAAGCAAAAGAAATACTAGATAAAATAAGAAAGTATTTAAAAAATAATTTAAAATTAGAGTTGAAAAAAAAAACACAGATATTTAAGGATAAACAAGGAGTAAATTTTTGTGGATATAAAATAAATGAATATAGAATTAAAATAAGAGATAGAGGAAAAAAGAATCTTAAGAAAAAAATAAAATATTTGAAAAATAGTATAAAAAATAAAAAATTAACATCAAAAGAAGCAAGAAAATATTTAGCAGGACATATGGGATATATAAATATGGCAGATGTATATAATTTAACAAGTAAAATATTTTATAGGGACAAACCATAAGGTACTAATCGTGCGAATAGAGGAGGTAATTACAACAACAATGGTGACAACAATCCAGCAGCTAATCGTAACAACAATGATGAGTCTAATACGAACAACAACAAACGGGTTTAGAGTCGGCTCTAATATTGTTCTAGATTATATATTTTAAGGAATATATACAATGAAATATTAGATATTAAAGGGGTTTGTTCCTTCCTGGATAAGGTAAAAAAGAATCAGCACAATATGTATTAGTAGATTAATTGAATATACATATTGTACAATTATAATTTATAGGAGCAAAAAATGAATGAGGTATTTATAATAGGAAAAGTAATAAACACACAATTTGAATTTACATATAGTAGTAAAAATATATCTATATGTTTTATAGAAGTGATAATAGAAAAAGAATATATAGTAAATATGTATGGATATAATGAATTAGCAGATTATATGATACAAGAATTAAATAAAGATGATATTATATTTGTTAATGGAAAGATAAGAGACGATGGAAAAATTTTTATAAGAAATATAATAAAGATAAATAGTAAATATAATTATAAAAAATTGTAGGTGGGCGAACATTGTTTGCCCGCACTTCGAAGAATTTTCTCAAAATAAATATTAAAAAAATAAATACGGCAATATATGATCAACAGTCAAAGAAATATTTGAAATATATACTAATCAAAAAGTAATATAATTTTTATTTGTAACTCCCAGCATCGCACAGTCTGTAAAATAATTAATATATAAATATAAAAATATATAAAACAGACTGTAAGCTTGCTGGTCCCCCCGAATTGTTACTGCATAAAAACATATTACTTTTTGATTTTTTTAAAGTATATTTTTATTTTTTAGGATTACAAAATTATCAATTCATGTTTACAATAATATTATTATGTGATATACTAATTAAGCAAATTTATTAAATTAATTAAGGAGGAGATTAAAATGACTATTTTAATCTGGTTATGGGATTTATTACGGAGTGTACAGAAAAAATTAAATGACATGTTGTTACAAGAGGTGAAACGACTATTTAGTAGGGTCACATGTGAATATTTTACGAAAGTTATTAATCAAGGGAAGCGTATTGAAAAATATGTGGAAACCAAAAAACCTTATTCCAAAGTAGTAGTCTACAGATGGAATGGAGGTAACAATTATTTTTACATTAAGCAGAATAGTTTAAGTGTAAAATATCATGAAAATGAGCCAGTATTGAATGCAAAGTTAAGTATTGTCTACAGAATGTTGATTTTTTCAATTGTTTTGTTAGAAGAAATGAAAGACTCATTGAAAAAAATGATTCAAAAGTCAGCAGAGAAAAAGCTGAAAAAGGATCATAATAATGAAGTGGCACTTAAGGGAATAAGAAAGGTAAAAAGAAAAAATGAATCTACTATCCTGTATACTGAAACAGGGAAGATTTACTTAGAAGGAGATTATCTTAGGACTACAAAGTTTAAGAAAAACAAAGAAATAAAAGATGTTTTTTATCTGGTAAAGATTAAAAACGAAAAAAATGGAGAGATTTTCAAGAATACGATAAAATTCATATCAGATAATAAGGAAGTAAAAGTACTGGTTTACACCATTGAGCCAGTAGATTTTAAATTCATTGAAAATCTTGGAGATAACTATAGTTATCAACATTTATTTGAGGTGTTGGAAGATTATCGCATTCAATATATGGATTATGTTGGAATCCTTACAGTGGAACTTCACGTATTGAATGAAACGGATGATTACAGGAGGTTAACAATAAACCAAACTGCCCAAGGAACATTTGTAAATGTTCTTGAGGTAAAAAATAATAATAAGAAAAAATATAAATATCCACGAGAAGATTGTGAATATTTATCTAAGGATTTTATTGATTAAAAAGTTAAACAGGGAGGATGAATTTCCTTCCTGTTTTTTGCATAAAAACTTAAGAATTTACTAGTTTACAATAAATGTTATATGTGCTATAATTATTGAGCAAATATTTTAAGGGGGTAGATTAAAATGAATATTTTAATCGGTATTTTAAAAAAATGTCGGAATTTCAAAGAATTTCTGGATGAAGAATTAATTGAGGAGGTATTATATTTAGTAAGTAAGAAAACTTCATATTATTTTCCAAAAGTATTCATGCAGGGAATAAAAAAAACAGATTATACTGAAAATATCGAACCGTATTCTAGAGAAATAATAATTGAATTAGATCACTATGTACATTTTTTCCATCTATATGAACATCAATTGTGTTATAAAATCAAGGAAGATTCAAAAGAGATATGTACCAATACATCTTTGAAATATAAAATATTAATTTATTTAATAGTTAATATGATAAGATTAGAGAATAATATAACACGAAAGTTAGAAAATAAAAAAGATGAAAAAAACAATAAATTACAGATTGTAAGAGTTGTAGATTTGAAACATGAAAAACTATTTATCCAAAAAGAAAATGGATTTCTAAAAAAGCATATCATAAAAACTAATAAAAAAATAGGTAATAAGGTATATATTGTTAATATAATAAACGAAAGAGAAGAAAATGATGATATATATTTAAATCTTATGAGTATATATAATAAAGGTAAAAAAATTAATATTAAATGCTATACTTTATTACCAGTTGATGGAAAGTTTTTTGATAATTTAGAAAATAGATACAATTTTTCTGATATGTATGATGAATTAAAGAAATATAAAATTTGTAGAGTAGATAGTAAAAGTTTAGCAGAAATAACAATTAAAAAAAATGATGGAAAAAGTAATTATTGTAGAATTAGGTTAAATGAGAAAACAATAAAAATTTCTATTTGTAATGTAATTGGAGATGTGATTGGTTTATCTGATACTGAATATGCATTTGAAACATGTATACTCATGAGATATAATTTGCTAATGGACTATAAGGAGAGTGTTTAATATGAAGGATTTTTTATTAAAAGGTTTTCGGTTTTTAAGTGATTTTGTTTATAAATTTTTACAAAAAGAGATTGTAAATCAGTGTGTGAATATGGACAAAAAGAAGGTGCAAGCAGCATTTAAAAGTAACAGAATAAAAAATGAGAGATTTATAAATAATGAAACAATAGAAATTTCAAAAGAATATGATACACTAACTTTGTATCCAAATATAACGAAAATAATGATGAATTCTAGAATGCCAGAATCAATGATGAGCTGTAATGAATTTATGTTCAATAATAATATTAAAATGAAAATATTAGTAAGGATGTATATATTCATAAAAAAAATGATAAATAAGCTCAATAAATAAAATTAAAAAAACTATAACTAATAAATTTAGTTATAGTTTTTTTAATATAAATTTTCTTAAGAATAGAATTTATATTAAGAAGAGTATTTATATATTTTAGTAAAAATTCAATAATAAGATTGTAGGGGCGAACAGTGTTCGCCCGAACTACAGAGGAGTTTCTTAAAAATATTTGTCATGTTTCCAATTAACAATATTATTTTGTATATATTCTTTTATATTGTAATATTCTTTTTCATATCTAATAATATGTTCATAATATGATTTTTGCCATATAGAATGTCCAATTTGCTTTGTAACACTTCCCTTATATTGCTTTATTATCCTAGAAAGATTTGCATAATTCTCATTATCCATTGATATTATCATATGGATATGATTAGGCATAACTATATATTCATCTATTTTTATATTTCTATATTTTTTTACTATATATTCTATATAATTTTGTACTACAATTCCTTCTTTTGATAGTTCTATTTGATTATTATTAATTTTTCCTAGTATTTTTCTCCTATTTTTTATACATATTGTAATAAAATATAATCCTTGTTTTGAATAATCATAATATTCTAATCGCAACTTTTTTCTTATGGGAAAATTATCTTTCATAAATCTCCTATTTGCCCCAGAAAATTATATTTTATTTTATGCTTTTTTGCAATATATTTAAGCAATTTCTTCGAAGAAACGGGCGAACACTGTTCGCCCCTACAATCCTGTTATGATATTTTTACTAAAATATATAAATTCTCTTCTTGTTGAATATCATAATTCTGTAATAATCTATGAAATAATCTATGTATATTCATAAGTATATAGAAATATTAATAAAAACATGTTAAAATATTGCAAAGATAAAAAATAATAGAAAAGGAGATAATTGTTATATATGAGCAAAATAAATTTATACAATGAAACGAAGTTTATTATGAAAAAATATAATATAGAAGCAAATAAAAAATTAGGTCAAAATTTTTTAATAAATGAAAACGTAGTTGATAAAATTGTTGATTCTGCAGAAATATCAAAAGATGATTTAGTAATAGAAATAGGACCTGGTCTTGGAACTTTAACAAGCAAAATATTAGAAAAAGCAGGTAAAGTTATATGTATAGAATTAGATAATAGAATGATTAATATTTTAAAGGATAGATTTTCTTTATATAATAATATAGAAATTATACATGAAGATGTATTAAAAGTGGATATAAAAGATTTAATAAAGAAAGAAAAAGAAAAAAATAATATTAAATACGCAAAAATTGTAGCTAATTTACCTTATTATATTACAACACCAATTATTATGAAATTATTAGAGGATGAATTAGATATTGAAAGTATAACAATAATGATACAAAAAGAGGTTGCACAGAGAATATGTGCAAATCCAGGTAGTAATTTATCTGGAGCTATTACTTATGGAATACATTATTATACAATTCCATATAGTATTATGGAGGTAGATAAAAGCTCATTTATACCAGAGCCTGAAGTCCAGTCTGAAGTAATTAGATTAGATATATTAAAAAATAAAAATCTACAAGTTAAAGATGCAGATTTCATGTTTAAAATTATAAAAGCAGCATTTATGCAAAGAAGGAAGACTTTAATAAATGCATTAATTAATGGAAATATTATAGATAACAAAGAAAAGTTAGAAAATATATTAGAAAAATTGGATATTGATAAGAATATCAGAGGAGAAAAATTGACATTAGAACAATTTGCACAGTTAAGTGACAAACTGTGCAATTAACAAGAAAAATTTAATAATAGAACAAAAATTATTCACTATTCATTATTCATTGCGAATGAAATTCGCACACTTACTTTCCTCGTAATAATTCTAAAAATTGTGGATATAATGTTTGGGCATTATGTTTCCAATTATCACATATTATTTTTGCTTGTTCTCTAGAACCAGCAAAAATTCTTATACTAAATATAGTTTTGTTATTTTCTACAATTTTACAATCAACAAAGAAGTTGTCTTTGCCTTCTGGTGTAAAATCTGCAACAATTGAGAATTCATTTCTATTAATAGCATTTTTAAATTCTTTTATACAAGTATCAAGTTTTAATTTTAATATACCAGGTAATATATGATTTGTTAATTCTAAAATTTTTCTACCTGAATCTGTTATTATATATAGTATTAAGTCATCATCTTGACATTTTTCAATATATTGGTCTTTTAATAAATCTAGTAGAAATTGTTGAAAGTAAAAATAATTCATGTCTGAACAATTTACTACTATTTTTAATAAATTATTTTCGGAAATAGGTCTTGAAACATTGTCTAAGATATATAGTATTAATACTTTACTTTCTGCTAAAATTTCATTGCTAGAAGATAATTTCATAAATGTTTTCCTCCTCAAAAACTAAGATAATAAAATATTACATATATCTTTTGTAGAATTTTTTTTAGCAAGAAGTCTAGCTTTTATTTTCATTTCTTTTATTTTATTAGGTGATGCAAATAAATCAGATAAGACTTTTTCTATATTGTCTTCTTTTTTTAGCCATATAGCAACACCATTTTTTTCTAAAAACTGAGCATTTTCCTCTTCTTGACCTGGAATAGGGTCTATTATTATAATTGGAAGACCAGATGCTAAACTTTCTGTAGTTGTGAGACCTCCAGGTTTTGTTATAACTAAATCAGATACACTCATAAGTTGAGGAACTTGATTTGTGAAATTAAGAACTTTTATACTATCTTCTTTATGATTATACATAACTAATTCATCAAATTCCTTTTTTAATTTTTCACTTTTTCCAGTGATTGTTAGCATTTGTATATTAGGAAATAAGTTTATAAATGATTTAAATATATCGCTACTTGTTCCTCGTGCCAAATGAGAACTACCTCCTGCGAAAAAAAGCACTGTTGTTTTTCCTGGTTTTAAGTTAAATTCTTTTAATATATTTTCTTTATTATAATTTTGTAGAAATTTATTAGATAGTGGTATACCTGTTGCATATATTTTGTTTTTTTCTACACCATTTTGATTTAAATAACTTATCATTCCTTTATGTGCTACAAAAAAATAGTCAACATATTCATGATATATAAGCCATTGACCATGTGGAGCATAATCTGTAAGGACTGTAGCTAATTTACAATTTATTTTTCCTTTTTTCTTTAATACACAGCACATTTGTGATGGAAAAAAATGTGTTGATATTATTATGTCAGGATTGTAATTTGAAATAAGTTTATATAATTTTATGGAAAATAATTGATTAGCTCCTTTACTTATATTTTTAATTGGCCATTTTTCAGAATCATAGTAAACTCTTTTCCATGCCCAAGGAACTTTCATTGATAGATGATCATATGTTTTTACAGAGATTTTATTAAAAAATTTATTTATATATTCAATACAATCAACTATTTTAGTTTCACAATCTTTATAATTTGAATCTATATATTCTTTTATAGATCTTGCAGCAGAAAAATGTCCTGCTCCATAAGAACCATAAAAGATAAGGATTTTTTTCACATTTACCTCCATTTGAGCAATAGATACTCTAAAAATTTGAACATATTATATCATAAAACATAACAAAAGAAGTATATTTTGCAAAAAAAAATACAAACTAGTATATATAAAAATATAAAAATGGAGGATGTTGTGAAGAGATTTGTATGTATTATATTAATATTAATGATACTATTTATAAGTGTTCAAATTTTTATGCCAAGTGATGATAATAATAGTACCATTTATGCTGCAAAATCTAGTTATTCAAATTCAGATTTACAATTGATGGCAAGAGCAATAAATGGTGAAGCAAGAGGTGAACCTTATGAAGGACAAGTTGCTGTAGGGGCTGTTATTTTAAACAGAGTAAAACATTCAAGTTTTCCTAATACTATAGCAGGTGTAATTTACGAAAAGGGTGCTTTTACTGCTGTTGACGATGGACAGATAAATGAGCCTATAAGCGAAAATTCAACTGTTTATAAAGCGGCTCAAGATGCTTTAAATGGATGGGATCCTACTAATGGTTGTATATATTATTTTAATCCAAATACTGCTACTAGTAAGTGGATATGGTCTAGAACTATTGTAAAAACAATAGGAAAACATCATTTTTGTAAATAATTATGAGGAGGATTTATGGAAAAGAGAAAAGTAAATTATTTATATGTTGCAATTGCTCTGTTAGTTGTTGCATGTATTGCACTTGGTATTGGTATGTATAAGAAGCAAAAGGAATATACTTTAGCAACTGAGAATGGATATAATATGGCTTTTTATGAACTTGTTGATTATGTTCAAAATGTGGAAAATTATTTAGCTAAATCATTAATATCTACTTCACCAGAACATGGTGCAGAAACTTTAACAAATGTATGGAGAGAAGCTAATTTAGCAAGTAGTTATTTATCTCAGTTACCAATACAAACAAATGAACTTTTAAATACACAAAAGTTTTTAAATCAAGTTAGTGATTATAGCTATTCTTTATCAAGAAAGAATATAAATAATGAGGAACTAAGTCAAGAGGATTTAAATAACTTAAAAGATTTACATGATTATAGTATTGAACTTGCAAATAATTTGAATCAGATGTCACTTGATATGTCAAATGGAAAATTATCATGGAGTGATATAAGTAATAGCAATACTCCAGAATTAGCACAACAGGTTAGTAATGTTGATGAAGGTATTTTTAGTAATATAAATAAGAGCTTTGAGGAATATGCAGGATTAATTTATGATGGTGCATATTCAGAACATGTTAATGAAGGTCAAATGAAAGCTATAGCAGGAGATGCTGATATTGACGAAGAGACTGCTAAAAATAGAGCATTAGATTTTATTGGAAAAGATAGAGTGGAGGAAATTACTTCTAATGGTTATATCGAAAATGGGAAAATACCAGCATATGATTTTTCAGCTAAATTAAAAGATGGAGATAATATATATTCATATATTTCTATTTCAAAAAAAGGTGGATATGTAATTACAATGAATTGCAATAGGGATATAGTTGCAGAAACAATTTCTGCAGATGATGCAAAGAAAATAGGTTCAGATTTTTTAACTCAAAAAGGATTTCCTAATATGAAGGACACATATTATACTATGCAAGATGGTATTATTACAATAAATTATGCTTATAATCAAGATGGTGTTATTATGTATCCTGATTTAATAAAAGTTAAAATTGCTCTTGATAATGGAGAAATTTTAGGTATGGAAACATCCGGATATTTAAATTCGCATGTCACAAGAGATATAAGTAATGTTAAAATTGATAAAGAAACTGCTAAGAAAACTATAAATAAAGAGCTAACTATTGAGAGTGAAGGATTGGCTGTAATTCCTACAAAATGGAATACAGAAATATTGTGCTGGGAGTTTAAAGGAAAAGTTGATGACAATGAGTTTTTAGTGTATATAAATGCTGAAAATGGAAAAGAAGAGGATATCTTAGTTATAAAAGATACACCTAATGGGGTTTTGACTATGTAATGTTAATTTAATAAAAACTATTCACTTTTCACCATTCACTATTCATTATTTGATAAAAAAAGTTTTAAAACAAAATTATTGCAATAGGAAGTCACAGATATATATAGACATTTAACTTTTCTAATATTGGAAAATAAAATATAATATGCTATAATATAAACAGTTAATAATGAGAGGAGGAATGCTGATATGGCAAATCTACCAACTCAAATAGATGATGTAATACAAGAATTTATCAAAGGTGTTAAGTCTATATTAGGTGAAAGACTTAAAAAAATTATATTGTATGGCTCTTATGCAAGAGGAGACTATAATGATAGTTCAGATATTGATATTATGATACTGACAGATTTATCAGATGATGAAATAATTAAATATAGAGATAAGATATGGGATTATGCTTATGATATAGAGTGGAATAATAATTTTAATATAATGTTGTCTCCAATTGTTAAAAATATAAATAAATATAACCAAAGAAAAATGATTGTACCATTCTATATGAATGTACAAAAAGAAGGAGTGGTTTTGTGTGGATAGAGATGAATTCACAATAGAAAAATTCGCAAAATATAGATTAGAAAGAGCAAAACAAGATTTGTCAGATGCAGAGTTTAATTATAAAAATAATAGATTTTTAAATGCCAATAATAGAGCATATTATTCAATATTTCATGCAATTAGAGCAGTATTAGCATTAGAACAAAAAGATTTTAAAAGGCATAAAGATGTACTTGCTTATTTTAATCAACATTATATTAAGACAGAAATATTTCCAAAAAACATAAGTAGAAAAATAAGTCAAGCAAAATCTATTAGAGAAGATAGTGATTATGATGATGAGTATAAACCAAATGCAGAAGAGACACAAAATCAAATAGAAACAGCTAGAGAATTAATAAGTTTAGTTGAAAAATATTTAGAAAGTAAAAGTTGAAATACTATGTAAAAGTATAGTATTTCAACTTTTACTTTTTTATTTAAAATCATAATTTGCCAAAAAACTATATATAGTATAAAATAGACAAAATATATTTTGTTAGGAGAAATGTGTATGAATAAAAAAATAACTGTCTCAGATGTTTTAAGAGTATGTAATGGTAAAATGTTTAGAGGTAATGAAAGTTTAGAGCTTGAGGATTTTTCTAAAGATACAAGAACTATTAGAAGCGGAGAAGTATATGTAGGCATAAAAGGTGAAAATTTTGATGGTAATAAGTATTTTAAAGAAGCAATAAACAAAGGGGCCATAGCGTGTATTTTAGATAATAGTGTTAATGAAGATGAAATTAGAGATTATGATAATATTATATTAGTTGATAATACTATAATAGCATTGCAAGAAATTGCAAAATATAAAAGAAGCTTATATGATATACCAGTTGTTGCTGTAACAGGTAGTGTAGGAAAAACTAGTACTAAAGATATTATTTATAGTGTTCTTTCAACAAAATATAATGTATTAAAAACTGAGGGTAATAATAATAACCATATCGGATTACCTTTAACTATTTTAAAATTGAAGGATCATGATGCAATGGTTGTAGAGATGGGAATGAATCATTTTGGAGAAATAAGTTTATTAAGCAATATTGCCAAACCTACTATTGCAGTAATTACTAATATTGGCACATCACATATTGGAATATTAGGTTCTAGAGAAAATATTTTAAAAGCTAAATTAGAGATTTTAGATGGAATGAGTAAAGATGGATTAATTATTGTTAATAATGACAATGATTTATTAAATAAATGGAAAAATGAAAATGTTACAAAATACAATATACGAACATATGGAATTGAGAATGAAAGTGATTATTTTGCATATGATATTAATATAGGTGAAAATATAAGTACATATTTTATTAATAATAAAAAGGTTACTTTAAATTTACCAGGAAAAGTTTTTATATATAATAGCTTATGTGCAATTGCTGTAGGGGATAAACTAGGGATTAATTTAGATGATATGATTGATGGATTGAAAAATGTATCTTTAACAAAAAGAAGAATGGAGATTATTGAAAAAGATGGCATTAAAATTATAAATGATGCATATAATTCAAGCTATGATTCTTTGAAAGCTTCTATAGAATATTTAAATAAAGTTAGTGGTAATAGAAAAATTGCAGTCTTAGGAGATATGTTAGAACTTGGTGATTATTCTAAAGAGCTACATGAGAAGGTCGCAGATGTATTATATGAAAATAAAGTAGATATATTAATAACAGTTGGAAAATATGTAAGTTATATGGCAGATAAGGCTATAGAACTTGGACTTAAAGAAGTATATAAATGTATGAATAACCAAGAAGCAATTGATAAGGTTAAAATATTAAAGAAAGGTGGAGATGTTATATTAGTAAAAGCATCAAATTCTATGAAGTTTGATGAGATTGTAAAAAATATATAAAAAGAGTATATACTCAAAAAGGAGGTTTATATGAAAAAATTAGCAATATTATTTGGAGGAGTTTCAACAGAACATGATGTATCTATTGTTTCAGGTTTATGTGTTTTAAAAAATGTTAATAAGAAAAAATATGAGGTGTATCCAATATATATTGATTGCATAGGCAATTTTTACGAATATAAAGAAGATGTGGATACTTTGGAAGATTTAAAAGTTGGATATAAAGTTGATAATATTGAAAAAATAGATAATATTATTGAGTACTTATCTAATATGGATGTTGTTTTTCCTGTATTACATGGGTCTTATGGCGAGGACGGAGCTATTCAAGGTTTATTAGAATGTATTAATAAACCATATGTAGGATGTAATATACTTGCATCTAGTGTGTGTATGGATAAATTATATGCAAAAGTGATTTTTGACAGAGCTGGTATTAAACAGTCAAAATATGAGTACATAAAAAAGTATAATGATAATTATATTTATGTAGATAAAAGTTTTAATGAAACTATTATGGATATTGAAAAAGTTATAGATGTTTTGGAAAATAGTTTAAAATATCCTATGTTTGTTAAACCTTCAAATTCAGGTTCATCTGTTGGTATAAGTAAGGTTAAAAATAAAGAAGAATTGAAAAATGGAATTGAATATGCTTCTAAGTTTGATAGAAAGATTATTATTGAAGAGGGTATTGTTGGTAAAGAAGTGGAGTGTGCTGTTTTAGGAAATGAAGCGGTAGAGGCTTCTTGCTTAGGTCAAATAATACCTCCTGAAGATGATTTTTATAGTTATGAGGCAAAATATAAAAATGATGAAGCAAAACTTGTTATTCCACTAAAATTAGATATAGAAGATGAGGTTAGAAAGACTGCTATTAAAGCATTCAAAGCTGTTGATGGAAAGGGATTATCTAGGGTTGACTTTTTTGTAACTGATGATAATGAGATTTATATTAATGAGATTAATACAATGCCTGGTTTTACTAATATTAGTATGTATTCTAAATTGTGGAATGAGTCTGGAATAAATTATTCTGATTTGATTGATAAGCTAATTGATTTGGCTTTTGAGGAATAAGGTGTGACTTACAGTTACAGATAAAGTTATATATTTTTAATAAATGTTATTAAAAAATTGAATTTGACATATAATAAAATATACTCTCAAATTTGACAGTTGTAAAAGAGTAAAAGACTGATAACCTTTGATATAAAAGGATTTCAGTCTTTAATTGATTA
>CALXBW010000030.1 GCA_944386645.1 uncultured Clostridia bacterium
TTTTAATTTATTTTAGTATCATAGCCCATTAATCTCTATAAAATATATCTCTAGTATATACTTTATTTTTTACATCTTCTAAATTTGATTCTAATCTATTTGCTATTATAATTGAAGCTTTTTCTTTAAATTTTTTTATATCATTTTCTACCTTACATTCATTATATTCCAATTCATTTAATGTTGGTTCATATATAATTATGTTCATATTATTTTCTTTCAAATTCTTTATAATATCTTGTATTGCACTAAACCTAAAATTATCAGAATCTAGTTTCATGGTTAATCTATATATTCCTATAATTTTAGGTTTTTTCTTTATGATTTCTTCAGCTATAAAATCTTTTCTAGTTTTATTTGCTTTCACTATGGCTTCAATTAAATTTTGAGGAACATTTTTATAGTTTGCTAATAATTGCTTTGTATCCTTTGGAAGACAATATCCCCCATATCCAAATGATGGATTATTATAATGATTTCCAATTCTTGGGTCTAAGCATACACCTTCTATTATATCTTTTGTATTTAATCCTTTCATTATTGCATAAGTATCTAACTCATTAAAATATGCTATTCTAAGTGCTAAAAAAGTATTAGAAAATAATTTTACAGCTTCTGCTTCTGTACTATCCATAAATTTTATTTCCATATCTTTTTTTATGGCTGCACTCTTTAATAACTCCGCAAATTTTTTTCCTCTCTCACTCTTTTCCCCTACAATTATTCTTGATGGATACAAATTATCATATAATGCTTTTCCCTCTCTCAAAAATTCTGGTGAAAATATTATATTGTTCATTCCATATTTTTCTTTTATATTTTTTGTAAATCCAACTGGAACCGTTGATTTCACTACAATTGTAGTATCTATCCCCATATTTTTAACTTTTTTTATTATATCTTCAACACTTGATGTATCAAAAAAATTTCTATTTTCATCATAATTTGTTGGAGTACTTACAACAATATATTCTGCTTCTCTAAAAGCTTCTTCATAATCTAATGTCGCCTTCAAATTTAGTATTTTTTGATTAAAAAATTCCTCTATTTTCTTATCTTTTATAGGCGAATTTCTTTTATTTATTTTTTCGACTTTTTCTGAATTAACATCTAATGCTACTACTTCATACTTTTGACTTAACAATGTTGCTAATGATAACCCAACATAACCTATCCCTGCTATTGCTATTTTCATAAAAATCTTCCTCTTTCTATATTATAAATCTATAAATTTTACTTGATTTATTTTTTAATTTTTTATATGAATATTTTTATCTTTTATATCTTTAATTAAATATTTAGTATATTTAAGATACGGATTTCTTCTATAAATTATATAATATAACATTAATGGAATTAGCATACATATTAATATTTTTAATGTTAATTCCAAAAACAAATTTGTTTTTATTAATGAACATATAAAATATGTAATACAACATACAATTATAGTAATAATTGCATATTTAAAATGATATATATAATACTCTTGTGCTTTAATTCCTTTAAAATAATATTTAAAAATAATTAATGACCCATACCCAAAATTAATAACTAAAATTGAAATTAATGTTGCTAATATTATACCATAAATACCAAAAAACTTACCTAATATAAAACTTAATACAATATTTGAAATCACTTCAATAACCGCTCTATATCGGCTTTCCCACCATAATCCTGCTGCATCAGAATATGCTGCTCTTACATTTCCTATTTGCAATGAATAAAAATAAATAACAAATAATATTACACAACTAAAAGGTAACAAATTTTCTTTTCCCATCCAAAGTTCCATAAACGGTTGATATAAACATAATAAGCAACAACTACACCAACCAGAAATTAACATATATATATAATTTAATTTATTCATATCATTATAATTTTTATCAACAGAATCCAATACTATACTATTTCCTATACCGGAAGTCATCGAATTTGTAATAACACATAATAATGTATATAATGAATTTAATATTAAAAAGTAATTATTATATATCGCTACCATATTTAATCCAAGGAAAGCAGATATGAATATACTACTTAATGAATTTCTTGTTGTAGAACATATTCTATATACAAAAAGTCCTGATACTTTCTTTTTTATATCTTTCTTTGTTTCTTTGTCAACTTCTCCTTCAGCTATATATTCTGGATATTTATGTTTTACAATTATAGCTATTACAATATTATTAACTAATGTTATTATTGGCATCATCATTATATATATATAATAATTTTTAAATATTAATAATAATCCTATCTGAAGTACAGATTGAATTATATACAATACCGAATTAACATTACTTACTACATCATTTCTTTGAAAAGCAATAAGTAATGAATTTTTATATGCAAATAATACATAAGTTATAAAAGTATTTACCAAATAAATCATAAATAATAAATATATATTTATATCATCTGGTATATTGCCTGTTATAAATTTATCTAAAAACAGTATCAATACCAAGCCCATGAGCAATACAGCAATTCCAATTATTCTATATAATTTTTTGTATAAATTTAATAGTGCACATATTTTATTTTTATCATTTTCTGCAATTGGTTTATACATTGCATATACAATAGCACTGCTTATCCCCAATTCTGATAAATTGAGTATTTGCAGTATCGAAGTAAATAAACTATTTAACCCTAAATACTCACTTCCCAAGATATTTATTAAAATAGTTCTAGTAACAAAAGGAATTACTATAGTTAATATCTTATTAATAACTCCATATATAATATTTTTTATTGCTCTATTTTTTCTATCTAGTCTCATTTTTATCCTCTTGCCAAAAGACTAAGTAATATATTAACTTTAATGTATATTTTTTTAATTTTTTTATTTTCATAATCTTTTTTAATTCTTGTATATATTCTGTTTTCATATGATTATTTTTATATAAATTTAATAACATACAAGAATTGGCATATTCAACTTCTTTTATCTGCTTTGGAGTTAATAAATTATAATATTTTCTTTTGTATTCAATTAATACTTTTGTATAATCTATATATTTTTTATTTTTATTTGTTATTCCATCACCATTATGCATATAGAAATTTAATAAAATTTCTGGAACTCTATATATTTCATAACCATTTGCTAAAATTTTCATTAATAAAATATTATCTTGATGAGCTTTTACATTTTCAAATTTACCTACTTTTAATAAAGCATCCTTAGTACAAAGCCACGTTGACGTTGTTTCTATGCATTGTTTCATATGTTCATATAAACAATTTCCTTCCACATTTATTTTTCCAATAAATACAGTTTTTCCATTAGTCCCTATTAAATTTTTATAGCAGTAAACCATCCCCACATTCTTACCTTGTCTTTCTTTATCCTTCATCAATTTCATTTGCTTTTCAATTTTGTCGTTAGTAAACTCATCATCATCATCTAAAAAAGCAATATACTTTCCACTTGCATTATCTATTCCTACATTTCTTGTTAATGCTCCACCTAAATTCTGCTGATTTTCAATAAACTTAACGTTTTTATATTTACTTGCTATTTCTTTTGTTTTTTTACGTTCTTCTGGCAATTTTGCATTGTCATCTATGACAATAATTTCAATATTCCCATATGTTTGATTTACTGCACTTTTAATCGCTCTTTCAATTTTATCACTTCTTTTGTATGTTGGTATTACCACTGTAACTAAATCCATTTTTTCCCCCATATTCTTATTATTTTATTATTTTTAATATGCTTTTCTTATACTCTTCATCATTTATATCTAATTCTGATAAATCTCCTTTATCTCTTGCTTCATTTACATATTTTCCCTTTATTGGTACTTTGCTTTTAGCCTTTTGTAAATACCATTCATATTCAACATCAATATGTCCTATATCTATTGCCTGATATCCTATCTTCGCCAATTCATAAGCTAAAACTGTTGCTGTTGGTCCTAGTGAAATCAAAAAGATAGATTTCTTTTTTTGTTCCTTTGCAATATTTAAAATTTCTTCAAATTTATCAAACGCATTCACGCTAGGTGCTAATATTCTATTTATAGTCTTAGTATTATTAAATAAATCATTTCCAACTCCTAATCTTGTTTTCTCTCCTTCAATGATAATTATATCTTTATTATTCCATATTTTTTTTATATTCTCAATTTTCTCCTTACATTTATCTTTTCTCTTGTAATCCATGTAGAATCTAGTAATATTTGTATCGGCATATTCTCTATCTTTTAAAACCAATTTCTTTATCATTGGTCCAAACATATATATATATAATTTCCAAGTTTTTTTTGCAAATCTATTATATTCTTTTAAATCTTTTAATGGTTTAGGTATTCCTATTATCAAATTATCTAGATTATTATTAAGAATCTCACTTAATTTTTGAGACAATTCTACATTGTTATTTTGAAAACTTTTCTGCTTAATTCCTAAAATCCACTTAAATTCACCATCACCAAATCTTGCTAAACTACAATTATCACGAATTATTTTTTCTATTATAATTTTATCATCAAGAATTTTATAATGAGCAAACATTTTTTTATATTTTTCATACAACAATTCTGAAGCAATTTTATTCTTATATAATTTAATTCTTTGTTTTACTTTTGTCATAAATATTTTTAACACTTGTATAAAATCCTTTGCAAGGATTTTACATTTACAATAATATTCTAACCATGTATAATTATTTTTATTGAATAATTTTATCATAATCTTTCTATCTAGCCTAATTAACTTATAATTCGATTTTGATATCATCATTTTATATGCACTATTTTGTTTCATTTTATTGTAAAAATCTTTCTTTAAATTTCTTTGTATATTTGAATTTTCTAGTCTTAATATATTTTCTATAATTACACTTAATAATCCTGTAGTTGCTTGAATAAATTCTTGCTCATTGCAAAATATTTCTTTATACTTATCTTGTAGATACAATACATCTTCAATACGCTTGATTGTATTTCTCTCTGAATTACTTATACTATCTACATTAACAAAATAATTATACAAAATCTCATTTGAAAAATAAATATTTTTAATCTTCTTTATAAAATTAAGATACCATAAAGTATCTTCCATCATTCCTATATTTTCATCAAATTTTATTTTTTTAACAATATTAGTCTTTGTAATTAATAACCATAAATACGCCTGCAATCTATTGTTAATTAAGTCTAATTCAAATATTTTTATTTTATCATCTTTTAATATATTACCATCATATTTTTTATTATATTTTTTTTCAATTTTTTTATCTTCTTTAAGAATATTAAAAGAAAATCTGACAGCATCTACATCATTTTCTACCATTAATTTGTACATTTTTTCAATAGCATTACTTTCATAATAATCATCGCTATCTATAAATGTTATAAACTCCCCTGTAGCCTCCTTTATTCCTAAGTTTCTGCTTTTAGAAACTCCATAATTTTTATTATTATTAATTAAAACTATTCTATTGTCTTTATTTAAATATTTATTTATAATTTCCAAACTATTATCATCAGACGCATCATTTATAATAATTAATTCAAACTGTTTGTAAGATTGCGAAATTATAGAATAAATACATCTATCAATTGTTTTTTCAGCATTATACACTGGTAAAACTATACTTATTTTTTTTTTCATATCTATTATACCTATCTTCTTAATATTTTTTTTGGATTTTTAAATAATAATACTATAAATTTAACAAAATAATAAATTAATTTTCCTATTTTTTTTCCATATTTACTTACTAATTTCTTTTTCAATATTAATAACTTTCTCTCGTATTCTGGTAACCATGATGCATTTCCATGATGATATGTATACGTATTTTGTGTAATATTAATCTCCCCAGTTAAATAGTTAAATGGAGAAAAATATTCTACTGGATATACATATATATCTTTAACTTTTTCGATTCTATTATTGCCACTCCATCCATTCTCTATAAATGCATATGTATTATACTTTACACAAGTTATTATATTATCAATATTAAAATGCAAATCTTTATACTGATCCAACATGGCTTTTACCATATAATTATGTTTATCTGCTGCAAAACCTAAACCTGATGCTATTTCATTTATCTGCTCACAACCAATAAATGGTCCTTTATCTAATATTTTACTCATATCTCTCAAAACTTCAACATCAGTATCAAAATATATTCCACCATTATCATAAATAATCTTAATTCTTGCATAATCAGAAACAAATGCATATTTTTTAGCTTCATATGCTTCTCTTACATAATCATTTTGCATAACATCAAAATTATCTTCATTCCATTCTATTATCTTATAATCAGGCAAATACTTTTTCCAAGAATATAAGCATCTATAAAATAATTCATTTTTTTCTGTTTTTCCAAACCAACAATAATTTATTGTCTTAGGTATCATTTTTTTCTCCTATCCAATTTGCTCCAAATATCATTGGAAAACAAATTATAAAATTTAAACTATATAACTCTAACATCGCAAATATTCCATATACAATTAATAAGACATATTCATTTTTAGTCTGTGTTTTGACTATATATCTTGATAGCAATATAAGTAATACTAAGTAAACTATTCCAAATCTATAAAATAAAGCAGTATACGTAACATCCATAACAATGTATCCTACATAATTTCCTATTTTAACTATAGATTGTTTTACTTTCTGTCCTATTAATGTAAAACCATTTTCATTTATTGCTTGTGCACTAAAAAATATTCTATTACTAAAAATCTGATCTAACTCTTTTGCTTGCTTATTGTTAGAATTATATAAAAATACTATTGATACTATCATTATTGACATAATTATAATTATATTTTTTGCTAAAAATTTTATTTCTCTTGTTCCTATATTTCTATTAATACATATAGATAATATCATCAAAATAATTCCACAATATAACATTGATCTACATCTATTAAAATAGTAAGCAATTATAATTATTACAAAATAAATAAAAACTTTTTTCATATTATAGTTAGCTAAATATACTTTACCTACTGCCCACCATAAAATAAATATTCCGCTTGTATTAGGATGAGAAAAACCTAATAAATACCTTGTTCTTCCTGATGAATCAGGATTAACTATAACACTTCCTATAATCATTTGTACAAAATATATTGATATATGAATAAATAATATAATTCCCATCACTTTATTTGATAGTTTTATAATTTCTCTATCTCGTATTATTGCTGCTACTGTCATAAACATAATAGATGAAAGCAATGTCATATCCTCAGTTATATACCCTGTGTAAAATGCTAATATAACAATAAAAAATATTAAAGTTATTTTCCATTTTTTTATCTTTAAATATTTTATAATTATTACAAAAAAATAGATATAGCAAGCTACTTCTATCCCCAACTCCCAAAATTCTGGTATTGTTACATATAAAGAATTTTGCAACATAACCTTCACAACTAATAATATTATAAAAAACTCTAATATAAACTTATCATTCTTTTTCATTCTTTCTTAATTTCCTTAACTTTTTCAAAATATTAGCAGGTATTAAACCTACAATTAATGGTTTTATCACGTAAAAAATACCAACTGGATATAATTTTAATTCCTTAAAGCCTTTAAATCTAACTTTCACTTCTTGTATCCTATACCTATATTTTCTCCTTGAAAAACAATTTTTGTCTTCTCTTACATTAAATAATTCTTCCTGAATTGTATATATTTTATAATTATTTGCATACATTCTCATAAATAAATCGTAATCTTCTGCTCTTATTGTTTCTTTCGCAACTCTATATCTATTTACTTTTTCTAATACATCTTTTCTCATCATTACTGTGGGATGTGCTATAGGACTATTAAATAAAAAATCTTTTTTTTCAATCACCTCTGGAGCTCTTCTCTTCCCCCATATTCCATTTTCATCAAACAAGTTCCAATTTGAAGCTACAACAGCATATTCAGGATGATTATCTAAAAAATCAACTTGTTTTTCTAGTCTAATTAAATTTGATTCATCATCAGCATCCATTCTAGCTATATATATGCCATTTGCATTATCAATACAATGATTTAAAGTGAAAGCTAATCCCATATTTTTATCATTTTTTATAATTTTTACTCTATTATCCCCATTTACTATTTCCTTTACTATATCTAATGTATTATCAGTACTACCATCATCACATATAATGAATTCAAAATTTTTATATGTCTGGTTTAAAATAGATAATATTGACTTTTGTAGCATATCCCTATTAGAAGTGTTATATACTCCCATTATAACTGATACCTTAGTTTTCATCATTTTACCTCACTTATTCATTTTCATATTCTCTCTTATATTTCTCTATCATATCAACTGTATTAAACTCATTTGTCACATCTAATTTCGCATTTTCTTTGATATTTTCTACATCTCTACTACTCATAATATCATTAATAATCTTAGAAAAATCATCAATGTTATTAGCAATATATCCATTTACTCCATCTTGTATAACATCTCTATTTCCAATAACATTACTAACAATACAAACTTTCTTCATATACATTGCTTCAAGTAAAGATATAGGTAATCCTTCCCACAAAGAGGTAAGAATAAAAATATCATTATCATTTAAAATTCTAAGTACTTCTTTTCTACTTTTCCATCCAGTTATATTTATATTTGGAGATGTTAATTTATTTTTTTGCATTCCATCTCCTATCCATGTAAATTCTATGTTAGGAAATTTTTTAGCTATTTCATTAAACATTACTGGATTTTTTTGATTTCCAATTCTACCACTTGTACATATTTTTATCTTCTTAAAATCAATTACCCTTTCATTTAATTCTTTTGTTTCATCATTTAATTTTTCTATATTAATACCATTATTAATACAAATTGATTTTTTACTTAATTTTCTAGCTTCTTCATATTCACCTTGTGAACATCCAATTATTATACATTTTGGATTAATAATAGTAATAATTTTTTCTATTAACCAGTATATTACTCTTTTCAATTTTGAATCATCAAGTTTTAAAAATGAAAAACCATGTGGATTATAGAACATTTTTACTTTTCTTCCGCTAATAGCAAGTCTTCCTATAACACCTGCTTTTGATGAATGTAAATGTATAATATCTGGTTTTTCATCTTTTATAATTTTCTTAACTTCTTTTAGTGCTTTTAAATCTTTTTTTATATTAATACTTCTTGTGAAATTCTCAACTTTTATAAAACGTACATTAGCACTAAAATAATCTTTAAAATTTTTTAATGTCTCTTTTCTTTCTCCATAAGCAACTACAATTTCATATTCATCATCTAACGTATTAATTAAATCTACTAAAAAAGTAAATACACCACTTCCAAAAGATTCTACTATATATAGAATTTTTTTCTTTTCCACTTATATTGCTCCTTGTCTTTTTATAACTGATATAACTGTTTTAAAAAACACCTTCATATCTAATTTAAATGAAATATTTTCTACATAATATAATTCCATCTTCATGCGATCTTCATAGCTTGTACAACTTCTACCATTTGCAGCCCAATATCCTGTAAGTCCAGGTGTTACACTCAAAAATGTTGATTTTTTCTCTCCATACCTCTCTAATTCTTCTTCAATAATTGGTCTAGGTCCTATTATGGATAAATCTCCTTTTAAAATATTTAATAATTGTGGTAATTCATCTAAACTACTCTTTCTTAAGAAATTTCCCACTTTAGTAATTCGTGGATCATTTGCTAATTTATAATTTTCTTTAAATTCTTTCATTTGCTCTGGTGTGAATGTTTTCATAACTTCCTGTGCATTTTCAACCATTGTTCTAAACTTATATATGTATATCTCTTTTCCGTTTTTTCCTATACGTTTATGTTTAAATATTACTTTTCCTTTAGAATCTAATTTTATTGCAATACTAATTATTAAAAATACTGGTGATAATAAAACTAAAGCTATTATAGATAATATAATGTCTAATATTCGCTTTACTCTTATGTATATCTTTTTTGGGCTAGAATGTTCATGCTCTTTGCTTGGTATAGACAAAATATTATTATCTACAGCAGCAATTTCGTTGTTTTTTAAATTAATATTCACTTTAATTTCCCCCTACTTATTCTCCTCTTTTACAATATCTTTATTATCTTTTGATTTTATGCAATATATTATTTTCTTTATAGTAATGTATATTACTACACCTGTTATCACTCCTAAAGTATCTATAAAAACATCTGTTATTTTAGCAGTTCTACCATCCATAAACATTTGATGTATCTCATCTGTAATAGCATAAACTATTCCAATTAGTACACTAAATAAAACACCTCTTTTTTCAGATTGCACTATTGTACTTATAAAAAACATAATTAATATTCCGCCAACTAAATATATAGTATAATGTGCTATTTTTCTCATAATTGGATTAACTTTTTTTACTATTTCATTTTTTTGATTTTCCTCAAGATGTTTTGTTGATGGTAATACCTCTATTATTTCTTTTGTTACCTTATTACTTGTTACACTTGAAGCATTGCCCTGTTGATTTGAAAACAAAAATATTATGACCATCCATATAATTATTAATAATAAACCTATAACCTGTTTTATACTAACGTTTTTCATGGCAATATTATATATTTTTTACATAAATTATTCAATACTTTTCAAGGATAAATATGTAGTTTTTTCATTTTTTATCAAATTTCGACATTTCAATTTAAAAAAAATAAAACAGAAAAAATATATAATTAATTTATATAGTTTTTCTGTTTTATTTATCACAATCCAGTTTTATATTCAAATTCCTCCATATAGTCAAATAGCTCTCTTACCCTTTTAAGAGTAAGTATTGACATTTTTGGATGAGGAGACTTTTCATTATTATCTTTTATTAATTCTTGTCTATAACAATTTTTTGTTAATTTATATATTAAATATCTTCTCCCCATATATTGGTAATATATTTCTAATCCATCATCTAAATCTTTCCAAAAATTGTTAAATGTATAATTTTCCATATTTTTCTTATTTCACCATTTCTTCAAATTCTTTTTCTGATATTATTTTTATTCCTAAATTTTCTGCTTTTGTTAATTTACTACCAGCTTCTTCTCCTGCTAATACATAACTTGTTTTTTTAGAAACTGTTCCTGATGTCTTTCCTCCCAATCTTTCTATTAAATCACTAGCCTCTTGTCTAGTATACTTTTCTAGAGTTCCTGTTAAAACAAATGTCATACCACTAAATCTACTATCTTCACTTTCTGCTTCTGTTGATTCCATATTTACTCCTGCATTTTTCAACTTTTCTATTAAATCCCTTGTTTGCTCTTGATTAAAAAATTCATAAACACTATTTGCTGTAATTTCTCCTACATCTTCTGTCATATATAATTTCTCTATAGAAGAATTCATTAAATTATCCATCGTCTTGAACTTTCTAGCAAGTATTTTAGCTGATTTTGTTCCAACATGTCTTATGCCAAATGAGTTTATTAATCTACTTAAATCATTACTTTTACTTTCTTGTATTGCATCTATTAAATTTTGTGCAAATTTAATTCCATTTTTCTTTAAAGAAGCTATGTCCTCTAATTTCAAATAATAAATATCTGCAATATTATTTATCAATTTCCTATTTATTAGTTCTTCTACAATTGCATAACCTAATCCTTTTATATTCATACAATCCTTTGAAACAAAATGTACAATGCTTCTTAATAATTTAGCACTACACTCTATTCCTATACATCTTAAAACAGCTTCTCCTTCTTCTCTTACTGCAGTTGAACCACATACAGGACATACTGTTGGCATTTCAAACTTCTTTTCTTTACCTGTTCTTTTTTCTTTTACAACTTCTACTACTTCTGGTATAACATCTCCAGCTTTTTGAATTACTACTGTATCGCCTATTCTTAAATCCTTTTCTTTTATGAAATCTTCATTATGAAGAGTAGTTTTAGATATTGTTGAGCCAGCTACTTTTACTGGTTCTAATATTGCCATTGGAGTTATTGCTCCTGTTCTACCTACATTACATACAATATCTTTTAAAATAGTTTCTTTTTTCTCCGGAGGATATTTATATGCAATTGCCCATTTTGGCGCTTTAAATGTTGTTCCTATTTTTTCTCTTAATTCTAAGTTATCTACTTTTACAACTGCTCCATCTATACCAAATGTCAAGTCTTCTCTATTTTCACCAATTTTATTTATCCCATCTATTACTTCTTGTATATTTAAACATTTATATATAACAGGATTTACATTAAATCCAATTTTCTTTAAATATTCTAATGATTCATAATGTGATTTAAAATTTATATCTGATTTTTGTACATTAAAACAATATATATCTAATGGTCTTTTTTTAGTTATATTACTATCTAATTGTCTTAACGAACCTGCAGCTGCATTTCTTGCATTTGCAAATAAAGGCTCTTCTAATATTTCTCTTTCTTCATTTAATTTTTCAAAATCAGCTTTTGATATAAATACTTCTCCTCTTACTGTTATATTAATATTTTCCTTTAATTTTTTTGGAATAGTTTTTACTGTTTTTAAATTATCTGTTACATCTTCACCAACTGTTCCATTACCTCTTGTTGCTCCTCTATAAAACTCCCCATTTCTATATTCTAAACTAACAGATAAACCATCAATTTTTGTTTCTACAACATATTCAAGAGGTAAATTATACTCCTCTGATGCTTTTTTCATTCTTATATCGAATGCCTTTAATTCCTCAAAATCAAAAATATCCTGTAAACTTTGAAGTGGAACTTCATGAGTAACCTTTTCAAATCCTTCTTTTACAGTTCCTCCTACTTTTTGAGTTAAAGATTCTTTAGTTATTAATTCTGGAAATTCTTTTTCTAGATTTTTTAACTCATTCATCATCATATCATATTCAAAATCTGATATTTCAGGATTGTCTTCATCATAATATTTTTTTGCATAATATTCTAATTTTTCTCTTAATTGTATAACCCTCTTCTTAGCTTCTGTTATATTCACTTTATAATCTCCTCTTTATTTATCTTTTAATAATTCTTTACCATTTTTTAAATAATCCCAACCTGAGAATATTGTTGCTACAACTGAAATTAACATCATAATTGTTGCTACAATATTTAATACTAAACTAAAACCTGTTAAATCTCCAGTTATGAACTCTCCAAATGCATGTACATCTATGTAAGACAATATTATCGCTATCATCTGAGTAACAGTTTTTAATTTCCCCCATATGCTCGCAGCTATTACCTTTCCACCTTTTTCTACAGCAATTAATCTATAACCTGATACAATAAATTCTCTTGCTAATACTATTATTGGTATCCATGCAGGTAGTTTTGTATATTCAACCAATATTACCATTGCAGCTATCACCAAAATCTTATCTGCCAATGGATCTAAAAATTTACCAAATGTTGTTACTTGATTTCTAGCTCTTGCAATACTTCCATCTAATTTATCTGTAATTGATGCAATTATAAATATTATATTTATTATCCAATATTCTATAGGAATACCTAGCCAGTCTCCAGTTATATTAAATAGTGGTATTATTACCATTATTGGAACTAAAATTATTCTAAAAATAGTAAGCTTATTTGGTAAATTCATTATTATTATCTCCTTCGCATTTAATATTTTCTATTTTAACATTTATGCGTACCGCATTCAACTATTTTTTTAATTTTATCCCCATTAAATATGATAAATCAATACATTGAAACTCATTTATTATTGCACCCCTAATATCTTCTAATGAAATTATTATTCCTTCTATATTAGAATTTGATAAATCTACATTAGTTAAACTAGTCTTAAAAAAGTGTGCCTGTTTTAAATTTGCGTTTTTTAATATTAAATTTTTTATTCTATTTTCTTGAAAATAACTATTTACTAGACTAGTATCTATAAATTCCACATTTTTTAAATTTGCTAAAGAAAAATTTATATAATTTGCATTTGTAAATTTAAATGATACATTATATATTGAACTATCTATAAAATTGCAACCTTCTATTTTACAATTTTCAAACTCACATTCATAAAAACTTGCCTTTTCAAATGATGTATTTGAAAAATTACAATTTGAAAATTTTACTTTATTAAAAGAATTTTCTCCCATTTTACTATTTACAATACTGCAATTTATGAACTTTACTTTTTCCAATTCTGCATCTTGTATTTCTATATTATCTAAATTCATATTTTCTATATTTTCATCTTTTATTATTCCATCATTTTCTTTTATTTTATTAATTATATCCAATTTTTTCTCCTTTATTTGTTTTATTAAAAATATTCTATGTTATTATAATTTAATTGTAAATATTTATTTAAAAATAATTAAAATAAAATCATAAGAAATATAAATTTCATTTATATTAAAAGAAGTAATACAAAAATTAAATACTGTACTACTTCTTACTAAATAATATATAAATTTATACACTGTACTGAGTAAGATTGTTTAAACTCTATTTTTTATAACTACAAATAAAATCCTATTCTTTTCCTAATTCTTAGTCGAGATTTTCAACTCTAAACCTCTTGCATTGACCACATTTTATTAATTCTGTCCGGATATCAGTATTATTTTAATAAAAAAGAGCCATCCTTTTGTTTTTCAAGTTGAATAGTAGATTTTAGACAAACTAGCGGGCGAAAACCTACAATAGCAGAGTCATAGTAGATAGAACATATACCACCGTAATTGTCTACAAAAAACACATTAGTACCAGAACCGTCACAAGAAGGACTTGCTACCCACATTGCTAATGCATATTCTGTGTCATTTATTACATATAGATCATCTTCACAATTTAAATTTTCTCTTGCTCCCCCCATCTCAAATCTATTTCCTCCATCTGAACTTATTTGATATCCATATACTTCAACCCCAATTGTTTCATATCCATTTTTTGCTATCGCTTGATACTTATTATTTGTATTATATTTTTCATTGTATGATTTGAACAATATTTCTAGTGTTGGACCTCCTATTGCATATTCTGCTTTATCTCCTGCAAATTTTCCCCATACTTCTTCACTTATATCTAACATATATGATAATACTTTACGATCTACAAGTGTGGTAGTTTTACTTTCATATTTATTAAAAAGGTCGCTATTTAATTTTTTTATTCTTTCATCTGTTATATCACTTAATCCATTGTAATCATCTATTACATTATTCATTGATAATTTATATCCATTTCCATTGTCATAAATACTTGAACCTTTTCTTCCATCAGGGCAATAATCTTTATGAATATAATTGCTTGCTATTAAATACACATTTTCACTATCTGCATAAAATAATTTCCATGATTCTACTCCTGCATTATTTTCACAATCATATCCTTTTACTTCTGCTCCATATATATCGCTTTTATCTTCTACATTTGCTATATCTTCTGCTGTTACTACTTCTCCTACTTGTATTCCAGTAGAATCAGAGACACTGCCAGAACCTCCTGTATTATTTTCATTTCCTGAGGTATCTTCTCCACTATTATTGTTTGATATCTCTTCCTTCATATAATCATCTATCTCATTTATTATATCTTGTTGCTTCTTATCTGCATTTTCATACATGTCCATTGCCACTTGTGTTTTATTTATTATTCCTCCATTTACTATATAACTTATACATACTCCTGCTAATATTAGTAGCACTATTAGGGTTATAAGTCAAAAAACTTAATATATTATTTTTGAAAGTCGAAGTAGTTGTACATCGTATGCTCCTTCTTGCGAAGCATGTGAGACCGATAAAATAATATATTAAGTTTTGATATTTTAAATTATGCTCTTGTAGGGTTATAACTTAGTTTATTATTTTCACATATTTTATTATTATATACTTTTTCTACATTTTATTTTCTTAAATATTAATTTTTATATAAAATAGCGAATTATAAAACATAAATAAAATATACTTATTATATATTTTTTATCTATGAATATGATATAATATCTAAAAATATATTACATAGATGGGAGTTTTTTTAGTGGAACAATCAAAACGTTTTGAAAATACAAAAAAAGCTAGCTTACTTGGAATTTTTGCTAATATTTTTTTATTAATTATAAAAGGTATTATAGGAGTTATAACAAGAAGTCAATCCATGATTGCTGATAGTATTAATAGTGCCTCAGATATATTTGCTTCGTTAATGACTTTTCTAGGTAATAAAATCGCAAGTGCACCAAGTGATGAATCACATAATTTTGGTCATGGAAAAGCAGAATATCTTTTCTCAATGTTTATTAGCATTGCTATGATTTTTCTTGCAATAAAATTACTTACAGACTCAGCAATAGCACTTTCAAATGGTTCACATTTAGTATTTTCTTGGGGATTAATAATAGTCTGTATTATCACTATTATTGTAAAATTTTCTCTTTATATATATGTAAAATCACTAAATAATAAAAATAATAATATATTATTAGAAGCAAATTATAAAGATCATAGAAATGATTGTATTGTTACAACTGGTACTTTAATCTCTTCAATATTTGCTATTTACGGAATTTTCTGGGTAGACTCTGTTATTGGTATATTTATTTCTTTATGGATATTATATACTGGAGTAAAAATATTTATGGAAAGTTATAATGTTCTAATGGATGTATCTGTTGATGCAGACGTTAAAGATAATATATTAGATATTGCACATACATATAAAGAAATTAAAAGTATCGCTGATTTTTATTCTAGTCCATCTGGATATAAATATAATATATTTTTGACTATATGTATTGATGGTAATATGTCTACATTTGAAAGTCATGATATTGCAGATTCTCTCGAAAATGATATAAAAAAATTAGATAGAATTAATAATGTAATTGTTCATGTTAATCCTGTTTAAATATTTTATTTACAGTTAAATTAAATTTTATTTCAAAAAAAACAAATGTACTTTTTATTAAGTAACAATTTTATACTAAGAGTTACAAATAAAAAGTACATTTGTTTTTTAATTAATATTTTAACTTACTTTCTCTTTTATTGTTGTTGATACATTTGCATTATCCATGAAGTATAATCAAATGGTTCTAATGTTTCAGGATATCCATAATCTACACCAAATGTATCTACAGTCATCTTTGTTATAACTGGTGGATTTACTGGCTTTTCTGTATCTGTCTCTGTTCCATCTTCAGCAGTTTCTTTTTCTGTTTCCAAATTAACTATTTGATCTACTATATCCATACCTTCTATTACTCTTCCAAAAGGTGCATAAGTTCCATTCAAACTTGTATTTTCTTCTACCATAATAAAGAATTGTGCTCCTCCAGAATTATAACTTTCTGTTGTTAATGTTGGACTCATACTTGTGAAATCTGCTCTTGCCATTGCAAGTACTCCTCTTTCAAATCTTAAAGTATTTTTATTATAATTGTTTGCAATAAATTCTCCTGGTATTGTATATTCACTTTCATCATCAGAATCAGGATATAAATCTTTTTTAGTAACAGAACCTGTTCCGTCACCTTTTTTATCTCCACCTTGAATCATAAATCCAGGCACTACTCTATGAAATGTTAATCCATCATAATATCCATTTTGAATTAATTTTACAAAATTAGCTACTGTATTAGGTGCCATATCTGGATATAATTCCATCTTTACTGTTCCATAATCTTGAATTTCCATTGTTACTATAGGATTCTCTCTTTTTACTATAAACTTATTATAATATCCATATGCTAAAAATCCTATTAACACCAAAAGTATTATTAATACTATAACTAATAAAATTTTACTCCATAATTTCATTCTCTCAATCTCCCATCCTTAAATGAAGTCTTCTTTTGTTCTTCATTTTCTATATAATCTATAATCATTTTATAATTTTATATTAAAAATATTAATTTGTCTATATTATAAAAAATATTTTTTTAATTTTAGTTGTATTTGGGTTACTATTCACAGCTTATAAAATAAGATAAAGATTTTGATATAA
>CALXBW010000031.1 GCA_944386645.1 uncultured Clostridia bacterium
CCTTCCTGTATAAATTATATCCATAATTTATCACTTGATAACATTTAAGTCAATTATTTTGACTGATTGTTCAGGGATTTATATTTTTCTTACACTTTTAAATTTAAAATGTAACACATTTCCCAAAAAAATAAACTAACTTTTATTTGTAAAAGTTAGTTTATTTTTTATTATTTATATATTATTGGCTTTTTACCTTTTTTATCTTTTATTTTAAGTACAAATACTATAATAAATCCAATTACTAGAACAATTAAAACCATACTAATATATCTTAAACTCATATTAGCACCTAATGGTTTTGTAATAACTACTCTAGAATTCTCTGTAGAATCTGGTTCACCTACTTTGCTTCCAATAATATAATTTCCTGGTATTGATGTATATGATCTTCTTCCCGCATCATTTTGTCTTTGTATAATTTCTATTGCACTATCAAAAGCTAATGTTTCTGTACTATCCTGTGGACTTATTACTTTTGACATTACTGAAATAACTTCAATATAGTTAGATTGTCCTTTACCTAATTCAACACTACCAATAGGATATAACTTAACACTCAATTCATTTGTTTTATATATTTTTTTATCTCCATCTCTAATACTTTCTAAAACTTGTGAATTAATATTATTTTTTGCTTCTTGCTCTGTTATTTCATACCAAATATCATTGTCTGTATCTGTTTTATATAATGCATTTTTATTTGTATAATTATATACCACTGTTGCTATTGTTGGAATTGTAGATTCATCTCCACCATCTATATAGTTTGATAATCTATCAATTTCACCTGTATTAGTTATTCTAATCTTATATTTTATAGTAACATTAGCCCCATGCATAATTTCTTCATCCAAATAGACTGATATAGGTAGACCTTTTTTACCTATTCCCATTACATTCTTACTTACACCCTTTTCAGTATCAATAATAACTGTGCCATCAGATAATGTTACTTTTATTGTTTGAATTTCACTTTCTAAAGTAAGTTCAACTTTAGGTCTTTCTCGAAGTCCTAAATTTATTTGTTCTATTTTACTCTTACCTACATTATTTGCCTTAAATTCTAATGGTTCAGTAATAGCTGTCATATATGTCGAATCTGCAAGTTTCTTTATTGCTTGTTTTCTTTCATTTCCTTGTAAAGTATTAATCCTATCTATATTTAATTCCTCGGCATTGTTTATTCCCATTACCTTATATTTAGCCATATTATACATTCTTGTTCCCGGTGTATTTTCATCACCTTGAATATCTTTTCCAGAACTTCTATCTTTTCTTATAATACTTAATTCTAATACTTCTTCATATATTGTATTTGTTATTAAATCCTCTATATTATTATTATTAGATAGTAAATATAATTGTCCCCTTCTTGGATACTCCTCTGTTCCAAATATTTGTTTTGCTTCATCTGTTAATAATGTAATTAACTCTATATCATTTTTATCTGTTGCATTTTCTATTTGTCTTATTACATCTTCGTTATTATTTATTGTTTCCTTTCCATCTGTTAATAATATCATTATCTTTTTATCAATATCTTTACTATATGAGTTTATTGCTTTTTCTATACCTTTTGCAATTGCGGTTTCGCCACTTGCAGACATTTTATTAATAGCATCTTTTGCTTTATTTGCATCACCTGTTGGACTTACAACTACATTTGCATCATTTCTAAATTGTACTACTCCAAATTTTATGCCTGGCATTTTTTGAGACAACTTATCTATTAATTCTATTGCAGATGATTTTACTTTATTAATTTTTTCACCTGTCATACTATTAGAAACATCTAGATTAATAATAATTTCTATATTATCATATGTCCTTTTTGCATCTTCATCTTTATATATATCTTCTGTCCTTATTCCTTGAAAATCTTGACCATTATATTTTAGATTGTCTGTTAACTGTTCTTCTGTACCATATGTAAATTGAACCTTATATTTACCTGTTGGTAATTCACCAAATCTATAACCACCATCTAATTTGTTTTCATTGCTTAAACTTAATAACAATCTTGTATTTTGAGAATCCACAATTCTTTCCATTTTATAACCTGTTGTTTTATTCTCAAATATTTCTATTAAATCAATTCTAACATTATTAACTAATGGTTCTTCTTTTTGTCTTATTCCATCACCAACAACTTGATTATTGACTAATTGTTGAACATATTCTCCTGTTCTTAAATCTTCCCAAACATTTCCTTCAACAACATTTCCATATCCTACAATGTCACCATCCTCATCTTTATTTACATTATCTTCTCCATCGCCATGATTTCCACCTGTTCCTCCACTGCCATCTCCATCTTCTCCACTATTACTTCCTGAATCATCTAGTTTCAATTTATAATTTGGAGCTCTATCTTCATCATCTTCAAATGTATTTCTATTATTAAGTGGATTTAAATTACCAGGTTTTGAATCACTATCTACAAGACCAGCTATACTTCCATCACTTATATAATAAGTTTTATATCCATTTATTTCTGCTAGATTTTTCTTTCCTTCTCCTGTTTGATCTAGTAGTATATTTCTATCATCATCTTTTAATACTCTAAATATAATGTGCAATTCTAAATATTGACCTTTTTTTAGCTGTAACTGTTCTAAGCTATTTGTATACATTTTATTATAATAGTCTGAATATGGATTAGTTACTCCATCATATTTTGAATTTTCCTTCCATTCAACTTTAATTATTTGACTTGCATCAGCAGGAAGTGATTCTGTAGGGTCATCCTCTTTTATAACTGCCCATGAAGTTAAATCAAAGTCTCTATATTGAGATGAATATTCATATGATTTATCATAATAATCTGCAAGTTCAGATATTCTTACAAAGTCCTTTTCTCCACTATTTCTTATAACAATCATGTAATCTACATATGCTTCAAGCTCACAATCGGCTGGGCTTCCCCATATATTTCCTAAACCTTCATCCCATTTCCAATTGTAATCTGCTCTATTTACATATTGAACATATTCTTCAACCCATCTATTGCTATTTATATCTCTTATGTTTCTTCCTGAGTGTATGAAACTTTGTCTTGTGTCTTTTATACTAAATGTTGATTCATAAACATCTACTTTTAAATTTTCATCTGTTTGTAGTCTTTCTGCAAGACCCATATTTACATCATTTATATCTGTTATTTTTATCCAATTTGTTCCATTTATTACAACTTTATTAGAAATAGGATAATATATTCCAGAAGATGAACTTCTCGCTACAAGTTTGAATTCATCTTTAACATATCCATCTCTTAAAGTTTGTAATTTTGATTTTCCATTTGAAGAAGTATATTCTAGATTTATCTTTCCACTACTTCCATATGCACTATTATTTCCTGCAATTTCTTCGAATTTATTATTGAAATTTTGTCTTTCAACTCTTGTTTCTTCAACCATAGAGTTATTGTAGTATTTTTTCTTAGAACTTGATACACTATAGTCAGCTAGACTTCCACTTGCAAGTAATTTTGTTGTTTTATATGTTTGCCCATCATATTCGAATTCTACATAGTACATTCCTCTCATAATGTTTTCAAATTCATAATTACCACTTGCATCTGTGTATTTTTGATATACTTGTCCTAATTTATTTCCATTTTTGTCTACTCTATATATTTTTACCAATACCTTTTCTATCCCATGTTCTGTTCTTTCTTTTATACCATTATTACTATCTTCTACTCCATCGTCCCATACATTTCCGTCAAAATCCATTACTAATTTCCATTCATCACTTCCACCATCATCGTTATCATCATCACCTGGGTTTGTACCTCCTGGATTTGATGGATCTGTTGGATCTTTACCGTCCATCATCTCCTCCATCTCCACCTGGATCCGTTTCTCCTGGATCTGTTCCACCTGGATTATCTCCATCGTCACCTCCATCATCACCATCATCTGGATCTTTAACACCTGTGCTAGGATCTACCACTTGTTCTGAATATTTATAATATCTCTTTCCCCAATCTACTTCTATTAATTTTTGTGATGGTATATCTCTATATGAATCATATACTGTAGCTGTTAAATAGAAATAACATCCAATTATATGACTATAGGTTTTTCCATGTATACATTCTGATTTTCCTTGTTCTACTTCATTACACCATAATACATCTCTATCTGAGCTTTTTATTCTGTTAGGTGTCCATGTTACTTTGTTATATGTTCCTTCTAATATTTCATATTGTGCATCTGCAATTAATTCTTCATGTGAAAATTCTATTTTTGAAATTTTTGTTATATTTTCCATTTCTGAAGTATATTTTATTTTTATATAAAATTCTTCATCACCTACTGGGAATTTATATCTATCATATGAAAATAACTTTTCGCTTCTTTTTGTACCTGTTGTTGTGTAAACAAAATCCCACTGAACATCTCCTATAGTTTCTCCATTTACACCTTTTTCTGCAAAAACATTTCCATTTTGATCATATAATCTTGCTCCTATAATTCTTGCAAAATAAACATCTCCTCTTTTTGATCCTTCTACAGAGATACCTTGTGGATTATATTTTAATTTTAAAGGACCTAATAAAATTTCACTATAATCTTCACTCATATATACATTAGTAGATTTTTTGTAATTATCTGGATTATATCCAGCTTTTCTATATGCTTCATATGCATTTGCTTCTGCCACTAATGCCTTAGAATTTGGTGTATCATCCCAATCCCATGTAATATTACCACTACTAACATCTGTAGTATACATAGCTTTTTGCTCATCAGAATCTACTCCATCATTTTCTCCATAATAGCTTAATATATATGCTTCTTTTTCATTTGCATTTCCTTCTTTACCTGGTTTTCTTGTCGGTGTTTCAAGTGAAGTCCTATACTTTCCTATTGAATATGTAATTATATCTTCTGTACCATATATATTTGTAGTTGTTCCCTCTACAAATTTTCTTCCTATTACATCTCCTGTATTTGGATATTTTACAGTCTGAGTAAATTTATATTCTCCTGTTCCAGCTGTTATAGTTGCATTTAAATATCTGCCATCTACTAAAGCTGGTATCGTTTGACCATGTTGTACGCAGAACAATTCTTTTGTTTGGTCTAGTTCTTCTTCTGGAATTAGCCTTCCATCATCAATTCTTAGATGTAATACCTGTCCTAAATTTCCTGCATAATCTATACCTCTTATATGAATATATTGACCTATATACTTTTTATCAAAACTTTCTGGCAGGTCTCTTATATTACTTCCTGGATCTGTATTACTTCTTGAATCTATTGTCCATGCAAATCCTTTTACACCTGTTTTCACCTCTTGTATAACATCATTTGAATATAGTATCTCACCTGTTGTTCCCATAATAGCTTCTAAGTAATATTCATAACTTGTACCAATATCTTCTACTGATATGTTCAAATTTAAGCTCTGTTTATCTTGACTTAGAGTCATACTACCTATTGGTTTTAATGGACCAGATAAGTCTTTTGCATCTTTATCACTATAATTATTTTCTACAATTTGATCTGTAATTTGTGTATAGCTATTATCTCCTTCTTTTTTTCTATATAAATTGTATTTAGGTGTAACAGTATCTAATATATCATTATATATTTTCTGAGATAATGTATCATATATACTACTATCCCCACTTGATACTAAGTAATGAGAATCACTACCATTTATTAATGTACTATTATTTACTTCTATAGACAAAGTTATTATTTTTATTTTTTCGCTTCTTGCACTAGCCATTGCAACAGATGCTTCCCAAGAATCTTCAGGTTTTCCATCTGTTATTATTACTAATACTTTATTTTTAGTATTCATTGAATTTAACATTTGTCTTGCTTTATTTACTCCTGTCGCAGTAAAAGTTCTATCCCATAAATCTATTTTATTTATTGCATTTTTTAAATTTTGTAAATTATTTGTTGGTTCTATATATACATTAGAATCATTACTAAATCCAATTACTCCTATTTGTGATTGTGGTATTTTATTTAATATATTAGTAACAAATGCTGTTGCTGCATTTTTTGCTTTTCCTATTTTATCTCCATGAACCATACTACCACTACGATCTACAGCTACAATAATTGCCGGATTCTGATATTCTACCTTTACATCTAATTTATCCCAATCTAAATCAATATAATTCCAACCTTCTGTTTTTGCTAATCCTCTTTCATCTATATCTTTAGCCTCTTCATATGTTTTGTATAAATTTATTTGTCTTTCTTCATAATTTAATGGTATATGTAATATTTCACTTACATTTCCTACTTTATCAATTGCTTTTATGTGTAAATAATATCCACTATTTATATACTGCTTATTTATAGTTATATTAGCCTCACATAGCTTATCAGGATCATTATTTATAGTATATTTTATGGAATTTCCTGGATCTGTATTAGATTTTTTATCTATAGTATAACTAAATCCTTTTAAACCAGTTAATACATATACTGCGTCTGTTGTATTTGATACAACAGACATACCATTTTTACTTCCAATTACTTTATATTGATATGATGTTCCTAAATCTGTAGATGTTACTTTTAGATTAACATTACTTCTATCTCCTCTTATAGCTTCTATTTTTCCACCAGGCTTTACAGGTGCTTCTAAATCTCTTACACCATTTGCTGCTGTTAATGTAGCACTTCTCTCATCAAGTTTTGAAAAAACATTTGTAAACTCTCCATTATTTCTTGATTGTTGAATCGTATATTCAATACCTCTACTATTACTTGTACTAAAATTTACATATCCTCTTACATTTAACATTCCATGCCATTTTGGTTTATTTCCTCTAATTTGTACTACATAATCTCCTTCTTCTAGATATTCAGTTAAACTAGCTCTAAAAGTAAAATCTTGCTTATTAGAACTTTGCACTTGACGTATTATTCTTTTTTCAGTTTTTACACCTGTAGTACTAGTATGGATAAGCCATATTTCAACAGTTGTATTACCATTTCTTGGCTCATTTCCCCAATATGTATAATAAAAATCTACTTTAGATTCACATGCTTCATATATAGTAAAACTTCCAACATAATAACTTCCCCAACCATCTGCAAGTCCTTTATTATCTAATGATAAATGTGCTGCTACATTCATTGGATATTCTACTGTATCTGTCCAGCTTAAATTAACTTTTTCTTCTCCTAAGTTATTACTTGCATTTAAAACAATTTCTCCATCTGCCCTTAATTCTTGATTTGCTATTGCTCCTACTATACTTTCTTTATCTTCTTTTATTTTTTCAATTAAATTAATCGCTTTTACCTGTGTATTTATTGTTAAACCATATAATAAACATAAGAAGAATACTAATATAATTTTACAAATACTTTTCAAAATATCACCCCCTATCTTTTAATACTTTCCTTATACCAAATATTCCAAATACTAAAATTATTAGTATTATAAATATTATTAATGAATATAATACAACTGTACCTGTTGCAATAGTTATTAAACATGTTGACTTACTTTCATTATTTCCCACATTTTTATCTTCTAAAGACTTATCATTATACATTTCTAATATTTTTGCATTATTTTCAAAAGTACCGGTATTTTTGTCATTCATATCTTTACTTAGAATTAATTTTATTTCTTTTGTTTCTCCTGGTTTTATATAAGTGTTACTTAATTGTGTTGTATATAGTTTTCCATCATCTCCTACATACCAATCATTATTTAGTTCAGATTTAAAGCTTAATCCACTTGATTTATCAAATACTATCTTATTTGCAATTCCGTCTACATCTCCTGTATTTTTTACCTTTATATTAAATTCAATTAAAACACTTGATTTATTAATATTTTTTGCTCTTATATCTAATTTTGCAAAATTACTATTATATTCTGTTGTACTAATACTTCCATTTGAATTTAAGTTTATTTTTCCTATAGTATTTTCTATCTCTAAATCAAATATTGGTTTATTTGTTAACCCAATATCTATACTATATAAACTTCTATTTTGTATTTCTAAAACATTAGTTATAGCTGCATCTACTATTTGTCCATTTAAATTTACATTTGTTAATATAACATCTGAATTTTTATCATTATTTACATTTTCTTTTTGGTAATATGTTAAATCATAATTTTCACTATCATATACAAACATCACAAAATATTTACCAGCTAATAAATTTTCAAAACTATATTCTCCATTTGCATCCGTTATTGTTATCTTTTCTATTCCTGTAGTTCTATCTTTTACTATATTTCCATTTTGATCTAATAATACAGCTTTAATATCTGGTAATATTTTTTCTTCATCCTGTCTTTGACCATCTTTATTTTCATCTAGCCATGCTGTACCTTTTACTTTATATACAATTGTTCCGTCAGGAGCAATATCTGAATTTCCACCATCTCCACCATCTACAGTAGATTTCTTTAATATAGTATGTTTAATTTTTCCTATACTTGTTTCATCTAAATTATTTGCATATATAATTGCTTGGCTTTCTACATCTTTTTCTTTTACACCGCTATCTAATTTGTCAAATTTTATATTTATATTTAAATCTAATTTATCTTTTAAATTAGTTTCAACTTTTATTTCTCCGCTTCCATCATAAACAATAGTATAATCTTGTCCTTGTTCTGTATATGTTCCATTTACAAAACTAGAATTTTCAGGTAACTTAAATACTACTGTAAATTTGTTTGCCATAATTTCTGATTTATTTTCTAATTCAATTTTATAATTTAATATATCTCCTTCATATACATATCTATCTTGTATATTGCAACTAAATTTGTACTCAACATTAGGTTTTCCTATATAATTAATAACTTCATTAGAACTACTTGTTTTATTTTGGTCAATAATTGCATTTGTTTTTGTTCTAATTTCTTTAGTATATTCACCATCACCTAATTTATCTGCTTGTACTTTTACTCTTATTTCTATTGTTTCTTCTCCAGCTATTGTTTCAAAGTTTATACTTAATTTTCTATTTTCTTCATCATATTGTGCAACTATATCTTTACCTATAATTTCACATTCTTTATATATTAGACCTTCTGGAATCTGTTTTTCTACTATAACATTATCTAATTGTATATCTGAATTGTTTGTTAAAATAATATTGTACTCAAACTCCTGGTTTTCTGATATGTATACAGTTTTATCAACAGATGATTCCTCTTTTATTGTTATGTAAGTTGCATTTACTTTGTTTTTCCATATATTTGATTCTATATTTTTAGAAATATTACTACTTTCTACATAGAATTTATTTTCTATATAAATATCTGGAATATTTTTTATTTCTTCTTTATTTCCGCTATTATTTATAATATAGTATTTACCATTTTCTGTTGTAAAACCTTCTTCCATTCCATAGTATTCTAGTATTGTTGGTAATCTATCTACTAAAACTTCAAATTCTAAATCTATACTTTTTCCTATATCTATACTTCCTATATTCCATTGTAATTCATTTGCATTTTCATAATATACATATTTATTTATTGTTTCTATACCATTTTTTGTTACTTCCTCTTGTATAAATGTTGTACCTTTAGGTATTGGATTTGTTACTATAACATCATTTGCAACAATTGACCCTGTATTTTCTACATGTATATAATATTTAATTTTCTCTCCTTCATTTACTACTCCATTATTCTCTACATTTGCACTTAGCTCTAACCTTAATCTTGCACCAACTCCTGTAGTTAATCCAATTTTTTCTGAATTGCTATTTTCTTCAACTTTTCCCTCTTGGGTTACATTCTCAAAATATACTCCAAAACTAGGGTATAAATATTCTCCATGTTCCAATTGTTCTGGAATTTTAAATGTATACTCAAAATTAATCATTTCTCCATTTTTCATATTATCAATATATATTAAAAATGATTTTATTTTTTCTATTTCCTGAACTTCTGTAGTCCAACCATTCTCTTCTAAACTTAAATCTGTTGTTGCTTCTGCATTTTCTGAATAATATATTGTAATATTATCAAGATTAATATCATCTTTTACAGTTATTAATTTTTCTAATGTAGTATCAATTGTAGTTCCTAATAATTCATTTGTTATAACATCTCTATTATCTTTAAAAGGAATTCTTCCTATTGCTTTTACTTCATTACATTCATTTCCTGTATTATTTAATATTGTTAAATCTACATTTGCACTTTTAGAATCAGATAAAATTTCTAAATTTCCTAGTTTTTCACCACTTCCTATAGAAATAACACTCTCTTCTCCATTATAATTGCTTATTTTTTGTATTACCTGCATTTCCATTGGAGCAATATAGTCCATTGTATTTGTATTTAATCCTAATTCATACTCTACATCACCTATAACCAAACTAGCTTTATTTGAATACTGATTGACATTCATATTTTGATAATATAAATTTATAATATTATCTTTTTTTGGAACAACTAATTCTTTTAATACTAAATCTATATTTAGTATTATTGTAGTTCCATTTGTTATAGTTTCTGATATAAATTCTTTCTGTTTTCCAGAAACATCTATTCTCAGTGCTAATTTATTATCAATATTTATCTTTTGAATTCCATTTATTTGCAAACCACCATCATATAAAATATCACTGCTTTTTACATCAACATCTTCTATTTCTTCAGGAAACTCTATAATAAAAGTTGGGTCAATCCACAAATCTGAATTATAATTACTATTATTTAGTTCTATTTTTAAATCTAAATTATTTTTATCTAATATTGTTGATAATTTATTATTACTTAAACTCAAATTAGCATCTGAACTTGTTTCAGTTAAATTAAAATTTAATGTATTATTATTTTGATGTAATCCATCTAAAGTATCTATATATGTATTTGTATTTGTTTTTACTTGAAATATATTATATCTTTGTATGTCTTGCTTATATAATGAAATCTCTCCTGTAAATTCTTTTGTATTATAGATATTTAATAAGCCCTCTTTTACTGGTTTACTAAATTCAAATTTTAAATTTGAACAATTATTTTCATAATTTATTACATAAAATCCGTTTTCCTCATTTAAACTACTATCTATTGTGTATAATAATTCATTATTAGAATTATATATTTTTATATATCCATTTTCTCCAAGTATATTTATAAAACTATTTTTATTTATTTTTGTATTTATATATGTTGTTTCATTTTCTTTAACTGTATAAAACTCTTCATCTTTAATAAAACTCTCATATGAATCTTCTAATTCAATTTTCTGTATATTATCTGTATAACTTATATTTAACAAAGTATTTACACTATATTCTGTTTTATAAATTGGTGTTTCATTATTATTATTCGCATACATTTTTCCTTTACTTATATCACTATTATCAGTACTTATCTCAGAAGTAACTTGCTCTGTTTCTACATCTTTTGTATTCATAGTACTTTCATAACTGCTTTTTAGTGAATACTCTTTTTCTTCATTCACTATTGTCATTTGTACATCAATACTTTGAGTATAATCTATATATTCCCCATTTCTAACTTTATCACTATATTTTTTATATGCATCTTGACCATAATAATATGTGATATAAAACTCGTTATACTCTTGCATTTTCTCTAATGACTCATTATCTATTGTTATAATAATTTCATTATTTACAATCTTCCAATTACTATCTGAAAATTTTTCCCCATAAATATCTCCATTTGCAAGTCCTGTATCCACAGTTGATACACAAATACTTGTAAAATTAGTATCTAAGTATTTAGGTATTGGAATAGTAATTTTAGTATTTTTGACTACTATATCTTCCTTGTAATTTTCATAATCTTCCATATTCATTTTAATTTTAGTTTGTACAAATATAATACCACTGTCATCTTCATAAGTTATAGCAACATGCTTTTTTAATTCTTGCCCAATATTTACTTTTATATCCTCAATATTGCTTATTTCCTTTGCAAGAGAAATACTACTCAATAGGACATAAGCATGTGAAAACACAATAACAAATATTAAAAACATTGCTATACATTCATCAAAAAAGCTCTTTCCTAAAACATTTTTCCTTCTAATACTCCTACTCCTATATATTTATTATTTATAGACGCAATATAGCAGACCAAACTAAAAAGAAAATTTTTCCATCTCTTTTTTGTTCAGTCTGCTACATATATATTTTTTTACATTATTAACAAAGCCTATTCTATTAGAATTTAGCCCATTTTTATTTATTACTATAGAATTATATCCGTGTTTACAGCCAGAAGAGTTACAACTGCTTTCTAATTTTAACATTATCATCTCTTTCCCTCATTTCTAACTTCATAATAAACTTTGCTATTTACATTATTACAATCTAAATTTTTTTGTAATAATATATACTTACATACTATATATTGTAAAATTTTTTATTATAAAGTCAATATTTGAGTCATTTTCAAAAATGATTATGTTACTTTCTATTCCTACGGATTTACGTAAAGTACACTAAATAATATATTTTCATTACATTTTTATATGTATACTTAAAAAAGCGCATAAAAATACTAGGGAATCTTGAATTTTTTTAAAAAATTCCCCTGTTCTTAAAAATATACAATTGAAGAATTATAACCCAAAATCAAATATATAAAACGAATTTATTTTTTTGAGTAATTTCTTTGTAGTCGGGCGAACATTGTTCGCCCATCTACATTTTATTTTCTTATTTTTCTTTTAATAAATATAATTCCTCCAGCAATTACAATACACACTATTGCGCCTATTATATAATACCCAGATTTTCCTCCTAATGGTTTTGTTATATTTACTTGTCTTGATTGTACATTGTCTACTTCATCACTCTTACTATTTGGTATATAATTTCCTGGTATCCCTCTATATGCTCTCCTTCCTGCCTCATTACTTCTTTGTACTATCTCTAGTGAATTCTCAAATGATAATGTTGCACTTGTATCTTGTGGACTTATTACTTTACTTAATACTAAATATCCTATTACTTCTGTTTTTCCTCCCTCTTCTTCTTCTACACTTCCTTTTGGATATAATTCTACTCTTAATCCATCTGTTTGTAGTACTTTTATGTTTTCTTCTTTTACTTCTTTTAATACATTCTCTGCTACTTTATTTACTTCTTTTATTTCTAGCTCTTCCCATATATCATTATTCTCTTCTCCTTCTTTTTGATCATCTTCTCTATATACATAATTTTTATTTACATATTCATATACATAGTCTGCCTGTGTTGTTATTGTCTCATTACTTCCTCCTTCTATATAATTACTCATTTTATCTATTTCTCCACTGTTCCTTATTTTTACTCTATATTTTACTCTTATTTCTGCTCCTTGCATTATTTCTTCATCCAAATATACTGATATTGGTACTTTTGCTTCTTCTTTGTCTAGTCCATTTACATTTTTATTTACTCCTTTTTCTGTGTCTATTATTATCTGTCCATCACTTAGTTTTACTTCTATTCCTACTATTTCTTCTTCCATTGTTAACTCTACTTTTGGTCTTTCTCTTATTCCTAAGTTTATTTGTTCTATTTTATCTTTTCCTGTATTGTTTGGCCTAAATTCTATATCTTCTGTCCATGCCGTCATTTTTGTTTCTTCTGCTAATTTCTTTATTGCTGCTGCTTTTTCTACTCCTTCTTTCATTTGTCTTATTTCGTCTATATCTAACATTTCTCCTTCTTTTAGTCCCATTGTTGCAAATTTCTCCATCTGTTCTATTCTTTCTTCTTCTTTATCTTTTCCATAACTTCTATCTTCTTTTATTTCACTTTCTTTTATTATTTCTTCATATATTTTTCCTACTATTGCTTCATATATTCCTTCATTTGTTATTCTATATACCTTTCCTCTTCTTGGTTGCTCTTCTGTTCCAAATATCTGCTCTGCTTCTTTTGTTAATATACTTATTAGTTCTATTTTTTCTTCATCACTTACTCTTTCTATTTCTTTTATTACTTCTTCATTTGTTTCTTCTGTTGGTCTTCCATCTGTTAGTATTATCATTATTTTTTTCTTTCCTTCTTTTGTATATTCTTTTGCCATCATTTCTATTGCTTTTTTGATGCTTGTTTCTCCTCCTGCTTTTAAACTATTTATCCCTCTTTCTATTTCTTCTTCTTTTACTCCTAGTTTTCCTACCATGTTTGATTCTTGGTTATATGCTACTATTCCTATTTTTACTCCTGGTAACTCTTCTTTTAGTTTCTTTGTTAATTCTTTTGCTGCTGCTTTTTCTTGTTCTATTGGATTCCCACTCATACTGTTTGATTTATCTATTCCTATCATTATTTCTACTTCTTCATATTTTCCTTCTGCTTTTTCATCTTCATATATATCTTCTGTTTTTACTCCTTGATAGTCTTGTCCATTGTATCTTATTTCTTCTTTTAGTTGCTCTTCTTCTCCATATGTATACTCTACATGATACTTTCCTGATGACAGATTGCTAAATCTATATCCTCCTTCTAACTCTTCTTTATTGCTTAACGATAATTCTTTTCCTGTTTTTATTTCTTTTATTTTCTTTGTCAAACTTGCTCCTGTTTTTTCATTTTCATATGTTTCATATAGTTCTATTCTTATTTTATTTATTAATGGCTCATTTCTTTGTCGTATTCCATCTCCTACTACTTGATTGTTTGATAGTTTTATTGTATTTGCTCCATTTCGTAGGTCTTCCCATACATTCCCTTCTATTGTATTTCCATATCCTCTTGGATTTCCATCTTCATCTGTATCTATGTTTCCACTGCCTCCTCCTGAGCCATCTCCTCCTGTTCCAGATCCGTCTCCACTGTTTCCTCCTTCATCTCCATTGTTGTAATCTAATTTTAGTTTGAAGTTTGGTGCTTTGTCTTCATCATCTTCATATAGTCCTGGATTTTCTCTTGGATTTAAGTCTCCTGGTTTTGAATTTTCATCTATTAGTCCTACTACACTTCCATCTGCTTTACTAAATGTTCTATATCCATTTATCTCTGTAAAGTTCTTCTTTCCTTCACCTTGTTCATCTAGTTTTATTCCTTCTTTCTCTTTTACTACTTTAAATATTATATGTACTTCTAAATATTTTCCTTTTTCTATTCCTAAGTTTTCTAGACTTTGTGTATACATTTTATTGTATTCTGGATATTGATTGTTTTGTCCATATTTTGAGTTCTCACTCCATTCTACTTTTATTCTTGTTTCTTCTCCTGTACTTTCACTTTCTGTTATTTTTTCTGGTTTTACTACTGCCCATGATGTCATTTCTACATCTCTATACGGATCATTACTATACATTAAGTCTTTACTATAGTAGTCTGCTAGCTCTGTTATTTTTACTACATCATTTTCTCCACTGTTTCTTATTATTATCATATAGTCTAAATATGCTTCTAATTCACAATCTTCTGGATTTGGCCATACTCCTGATAGGCTTTCATCCCATCTCCATTCATAATCTGCTCTATTTATATATTGGGTATATTCTTGCACTTCTTTTATATGTTCCCTATCTCTTATATTTCTTTCACTATATGCAAATTTTTGTGTCATTCCTTTTATTGAAAACATTGATTCATACACATCTAGCTTTAATTCTTCATTTGTTTTTTCTCTTTCTGCTAATCCTACATTTATGTTTTTCTGATTTGATATTTTTAAATATTCTATTCCATTTATATTTTCTCTTTCTTCTATTGGGTAATATATTCTATTTGTTGCTGTATTTGCTCCTATTTCATATTGCTCTTTTGCTACTTCATTCCCTTCTCTTGTTATTATTTCACTTATTACTCCGGCTTTCCCTATACTCTAATCCTGTTACTCTTCCATCTGTTCCTATTGCTCCTATTGGACTTATTTCATAATATCTATTATTTAATTCCTGTCTTGCTTCTTTTGTTTCCTCTGCTTTTGAATTATTTGTATATGTTTCTTTTTTTGGATTTGATAAATAGTCTTGCACACTTCCATTTGCTAATAACTTTGTTGTTTTATATGTTTGTCCATCATATTCATATTCTATTTCATATAATCCTGCTCTTACTTGTTCAAATTTATATCTTCCATATTCATCTGTATATGTTGGATTACTACTTCCTACTTTCGTCGTTGGTGTGCTTTCTCCTTTTTTGTATAGTGTTACCCTTACTCCTTTTATACTTTTTTCTCCTTCTTCTTTTATTCCATTTGCTATATTTTCATTTTGATCATTCCATATGTTACCTTCAAAGTCCATTGTTAATCTTATTTTATCTTCTTTATCCTCATCATCATCGGCTCCTCCTGGGTTATTTCCATCATCTTCTCCATCATCATTATCATCTCCTTTATCTCCATTTCCATCTAGTTTTAAATCTAATGTTTGCACATGTTTTGTATAATATCTTTTTACCCAATCTACTTCTATTAATTTTTGCGAATCTATTCTTCCTTGGGTTACTGTTTCTGCTTCTAAATAATATGTATGTCCTAATATATGTTCATTTGCTATTCCATGTGGACACATTACTCCTCCCATACATTTATTTGTTCTATATTTTGCTTTCCACTCTATTTCATTATATGTTCCTTCATATACTGTATACCATGCATCTCCATTCATCTCTTGATGATCTATTTCTATTTTTGTTATTTCTTTTAAGTCTTCATTTCCTACCTCGTTTATTAATAGATAAAATTCTTCATTTGGATATGGATATTTATATTCTTCATAACTTTCACTTCTATTTTTTATCTTACTTGCTTCATCATACTCAATTCTCCATGTATTTCCATTTATCTCTCTTCCATCTTGGTCATATAGTTTCATTCCTGTTATTCCGCTAAATTCTACTTTTTCTCCTCCTACTTTTGTGTAACTTCTTATATAGTCTACTTTAAATGGTCCTACTATATATTTTTGTCTTACTTCATCATATCCTACCATTATTGATAATTTTTCTTGACTTGGATTATATCCTCCTGCTTTATCTACTTTTTCTCTATATTTTGCATATTCTTTTGCTTCCAATGATATTTTATTATCTGCTCCTGTTGCTCCTTCATTTATTCCTATTGCATACATTGCCAACTGACTTTGTGAATGTAAACTATCATTTTCTTCTAAAAATGATAATATATATACCTCTTCATCTTTTGCATTTCCTTCTTTTCCTTCTCTTTTTGGTGGTACTTCTCCATAATATTTTCCTATTGAATGACTTTTAGTATCTGTATAGATATTTTTTAAGTTCATTCCATCTGCTACATATTTTTCTCCTATTATTTGTCCTTTATATGGATTTTCTATATATTCTTTTAA
>CALXBW010000032.1 GCA_944386645.1 uncultured Clostridia bacterium
ACACCTATAGAGATTGTAGAATTAAAGGGTAAAAAAAATAAGGAAAATAAAAATAAAAGAAATATAAAGAATATAGATGATATACTAAAAAATTTAAATAGTGGCGAACTTGTAAATTCGAGGAAAAAGAAAAAAAATATATTATCTACATCTTTGGGGAATCAAAAAATAACCTCAAGAGATTTAATTGTATTTTCTCAAAATTTTTACTTGCTTAAAAAGGCTGATTTTAATAATATTCATGCATTAACCACTATAATTGAAAGTACCGAAAATGAAAAGTTTAAAGGTATACTTGAAGATATTTTAGCTGGTGTAGAAGCTGGTGAAAATATGTATCAGACTATGGAATATTATCCAGAAGTTTTTCCATATATATATATTAATATGATAAGGGTTGGTGAATTATCAGGTTCACTTACAAATTCATTAAAACAAGCTGTAAAATATTTAGAAGATACCAATAGTATAAATGCTAGAATTAAAAAGATACTTATGCCGAACATAATACAATTTGTAGGTTTATTAATACTTTTATTTGTTGGAGTTGTTATTGCAATACCAAATATTCAAAAAGTATTTGACGAAGTTGGTACAAAAGAAAAATTACCTGCTATTACGCTCTGGTTTTCAGGTGTAGTAGATAATTTAGTATTATATTGGTATATTCCTGTAATACTAATAGCAATTATTGCTATTAGTATAGTATGGTATATACGAACACCTAAAGGAAAATATAGATTTGATTATTTCAAATATACAATACCTATTTTTGGAGAATTAATTTATGCTTTAGATTTTACAAGATTTATAAGGGCAGTATTATTAAATATAAAAAATGGGGTAAGAATACAAGAGGCATTAGAAGTGAGCAAGAATGTAGCAAATAATTATGTTATGCTATCAATTATTGAGTCTGCAATAAATAATATATTAATAGGGCAATCATGGATTGAACCTTTTGAAAAATCAGGTTTTGGATCTAAAATGGAAATAGAAATGCTGAAAATTGGTATGCAGACCGATTTAGCAGAAATGATGGATAAGTTATTACTATATATGGAAACTGATATAGATAATATCATTGAAAAGATTATGAAAGCTTTACCAGAAGTGGTTTATATTTTCGTTGGTATAGTTTTAATATTCTTTGTATTGGTTGTATTGGTTCCATTAATTCAAGTATACATGGGTACATTTTTATTTTCAGCATATGGATATTAAAAAAAATATTCCTAAATTTGAAAATTTAGGAATATTTTTTTATTCTAAGCATATATTATATATAGTACATTAATGAGATATGTATAAATTAATATCTATATTTGGAGGATATATGAAAGATAATTTTATTAGAGAAAAAATAATTAAGGATAGGACGGAAACGCAGGGACAAAGGGAAATAATAAAATCAATAATACAAACTAAACAAGAACTTGATTATGCTAATAAGAATTTTGAGTATGCACAGGGTGATTTGATTGATTATTATGCATATGAGATAAAAGCTAATAGAGCAAAACTAGATTATCTTATGAAGAAAGCTAAAAGTCAGTCAATAGCTTTAGATATGGTTAATGAATTAAAAATTAGATTATATGAAGATGAGGCAATATAATATATGAATAATTGTCCTATTCTAAACATAATATTTATTGGGTGATAGAATATGGACAATAATATTATATTTACATACTTAGCTTGTGTAATTGTTTTATTTATAATAGGTAGAGTTTTTATAGTACCATTAAAAATTATCTTGAAGTTGATAATGAATTCAATATTAGGAGCTATTTTGATATATGTAATAAATTTTATAGGAGCTACATTTGAGTTCCATATTGGATTAAATATTTTTACAGCCATTTTTATTGGAATATTGGGAATTCCTCGGTAGTATATGTTTAATAATAATAAAACTGTTAATTGGATAAAATATTTGACTAATTCTATCAATGGAATTAGTCAAATATTTTTGAAAATTAATATAATTATTCAACAGTAACCGATTTTGCTAGATTTCTAGGCTTATCTACATCTAAATTTTTAAATTTAGCAACATGATATGCTAATAGTTGAAGCGGAATTACTGAAAGTATAGGAGATAGATACTCATTAGTTTTAGGAATTTCTATTATATAATTAAAACTATCATTATCTATATGTTGATTTGTTATTATTATTGTTTTTGCTCCTCTTGAAATTACTTCTTGTATATTACTTATAGATTTTTCAATCAGTGAAGGATTAGTGACTATAGATACAACAGTTGTACCATTTTCTATAAGAGCTATTGCACCATGCTTTAATTCACCAGATGCGTAAGATTCTGCATGAATATAAGATATTTCTTTTAGTTTTAGAGCACCTTCTAATGCAACACAGTAGTCTAAACCTCTCCCTATATAGTATATATCTTTTTCATTGTATATTTTTTTGGCAATATCTTTAATTTGCAAATTTGTACTATTAAGAATTTTACTTATTTTATCATGTATATTTTTTAAATCTTCTTTTAGTTCTTCTAATAAACTATTATTATTTGAATCTAATAATTCAGCTAAATATATAGAAAAATAAGACATTAATGCTACTTGGGAAGTATATGCTTTTGTTGAGGCAACTGCAATTTCTGGTCCTGCACTTGTATATAATACTTTATCTGCAATTCTAGTTATACTACTTTCTGGAACATTAGTAACTGCTATAGTTTTAGCTCCATAAGATTTTGCAAGTTCTAATGCTGCTATAGTATCTGCAGTTTCACCAGATTGGCTTATAAATATTGCTAAAGTATGATTATCTATAATAGGATTTCTGTATCTAAATTCAGAGGCTAAATCTACTTCAACATTTATTTTACATAAATTTTCAATTAAAGTTCTTGCCACAAGTCCTGCATGCATAGCTGTTCCACAGGCTACAATATATATTTTTTTCAAATTGTTTAGATACTCTTTAGTAAAATCTAAAGTTTCAAAATTTAAATTATTAAGTGTATTATTAATTGATTTAGGTTGTTCATATATTTCTTTTAACATATAGTCATCATAGCCGTTTTTAGTTATATCTGAAGAATCTATACTTATTTCTTTATAGTTTTTTTCAATTTTATTTAAATCTTTATCATAAAAAATAATATTGTCTTTAAAAACTTCTGCAAATTCATTATCTTTTATAAAATAAAAATATTTTGCATATTCTAAAAGAGCTGGAATGTCAGAACCAATAAAGTTTTCATTTATTCCTTTTCCTAAAACTAAAGGACTGCTTTTTCTAGCAACAATTATTTTATCAGGACAAAAACTACTGATAACACATATAGCATAACTTCCTTTAAAATGCTTACATGCATTATAAACAGAATGTAAAAAATCATTTCCTTCTTTGTAATAATAATCTATTAGATTAGGAATAACCTCAGTATCTGTTTCCGAAATGAATTTATAGTTTTTAGAAATCAAAAAATCTTTTAGCTCATTATAGTTTTCAATAATTCCATTGTGTACAACAGAAAATGTATTATTTTGATTGTTATGAGGATGAGCATTTTTATCTGATGGTTCTCCATGTGTTGCCCATCTAGTATGAGCAATACCACAATATCCATCTATTTTATCTATATTAGATAATTGTATTAAATCTTTAACTCTTCCTTTAGTTTTTAATGTATGTATACTATTGTTATTAATTAACGAGATTCCAGCTGAATCATATCCTCTATATTCTAAATTTGATAATCCATTAATTAAAACTTTTTTAGCAAAATTATTGCCAATATATCCTACAATTCCACACATATATTACCTCCTTTATAGTTTACTATATTATATATAAAAAAATAAAAAATGTTAACAAAATTAATTTATTTAATATACAACTAAAAAATCAAAATTAATATAAAATATTAAAATTATAACATAATTATGAAAATAATGTGAAAAAAATAAAAAAAGTAATGAAAATTGTAATATAAATTGACTTTGGTTTACAATAATGGTAAAATTAATAAGGATAAACTTTATATAAAGACACTAAAAATATTTAGTAGAGAGGTGTTTAAAATGACAACTAAGTGCCGGACTTTTATTGATGTATTCTCACAGCATAGTGAAGTAACAGGAAGTAGTATTTTATTGATTATCAAATTATCAAATGGTGACATTGTAAAAGGAATGATTGATTGTGGCACATTTCAAGAAATGGAATATCAAGATGAAAACACAAAATTTATAATTGAACCAAAACAAGTAGATTTTTTGTGTTTAACACATGATCATATTGATCATATGGGACGCATTCCATTATTGGTAAATAGGGGTTATAAGAAAAAAATATATTGTACTAATAATACAGCAGTATTATTGCCTTATACACTCCATGACAATTTTAAAATTATGAAGGATAGATGTAAACGGAAAAATCAAAAATGTTGGTATTCTATTGAGGATGTAACAAATGCTGAAAAATTAGTAGATAAAAAATCATATTATGAAACATTTGAAGTACATCCAAAAATAAAAATAACATTTTTGGAAAATGGTCATTTGCTGGGAGCAGCTATGATTTTGTTGCAAATAGAAGATGAAGAAAATATAAATCTTTTATTTACAGGTGACTACAACAACCAAAATGTGTTTTTTGATGTAAATCCTATACCACAGTGGATTAAGGACTTGCCCATTACTATTTTTGCAGAATCAACTTATGGAGATAGAACAACAGAAGAAGTTTTATCTGAAATGGATAAAACTTTTAAGGAAAATATTCTTGAAGCAGTATCAGAAAACAAAAATATTCTAATTCCTTCTTTTGCTTTAGGAAGAAGTCAAGAAGTCTTATATCATATAAAAGAAATTCAATCACAAAAAAAATTAGAAGATTATAAAATATATCTTGATGGTTCTTTAGCCATAGTGTATACGGAACTATTAAGATCAGGGATGGTTGAAAACCTAAAATATGAGATGCAAGATTTTTTACCTAAAAATTTTTCTTATGTAGTAAATGGAAGAATGAGGGAGGATATTATAAATTCTAGAGGACATAAAATCATTGTTACAACTTCTGGAATGGCGCAATATGGACCTGCAAAGGTTTATATTCCTGAATTTCTGTCAAGAATGAATGCGATAATTCACTTTACAGGTTATTGTGCCGAGGGGACTTATGGAAGAAAACTGAAAGATGAAAGTGAATATAATGAAAATATAAAATTCACTACCGAATTTTCAGCACATGCTAAAAAAGATACATTATTAAGCCTAATAAAAGAATTTAGTGATGTAAAAGGGTTATTAATAAATCATGGTAATAAAGAGGTGAAAAATAAATTTAAGACATATCTTAAAGAAAAAACAAGTATCAAAGAAATAAATATATTGGAAAAGAAATTGGGGTATAGAATCAATGCATATGGGATCATAAAAGAATTAAATACAATTTTCTAATCTAAACATCTCAAATAAAACACTTTATAAAATTATTAATTAATTTTATAAAGTGTTTTTAAATTTAACTTAATCACTAGAAATTGAGATTTTTTCCTTTTAGTTGAGAACTCAAATATAAATTAAATAAAAAAATAGAAATATAGATAAAATAATGATATTAGTGTAAAATAGTACTAGTCAATATACAAGGAGGCAATATGTTTAATATAAAAGAGGAGTTAAAAAAATTACCAGATAAATCTGGTGTATATATAATGAGAGATAAAGATGATAATATTTTATATGTAGGAAAGGCAGTTTCTTTAAAAAATAGAGTAAGACAGTATTTCATGAAAAATAATAAAACTCAAAGAATATTAAAAATGGTTTCATTAATAGATCATTTTGAATATATTGTAACAGATAATGAAGCAGAAGCATTAATACTGGAGTGTAATCTTATAAAAGAAAATAGACCTAAATTTAATGTATTATTAAAAGATGATAAAACATACCCATATATAAAAATAGATGTAAAATCTGATTATCCAAATGTATTTATAACAAGGAGAATTATAAATGATGGTTCTAAATATTTTGGACCTTATGCAAATCCAGGTAGTGCTAGAGAAATGGTTAATTTTATAAGAGACAGATTTAAAATAAGACAGTGTAGGAATTTTAAATATAATAAAAGACCTTGTTTAAATTATCATATAAAAAAATGCCCTGCACCTTGTATGGGATATATTTCTGTAGAGGATTATAAAAAACAAATAGATGATATTATAATGCTACTAGAAGGAAAAACTGAAAAAATAATAAAAAATTTAAAAGAGGAGATTATTCAATTATCTGAGAAACAAGAATTTGAAAAGGCAGCAGAAGTTAGAGATAGAATGATTGCTATTGAAAGAATATCTACAAAGCAAAAGGTGTCTAATATTTCAGAAAATAATATAGATGTAATAGGATTATATAAAAATAAATTATCTGTTTGCATTGAAATATTTTTTGTTAGAGGAAGCAAAATGATTGCAAGAGAACATTATTATTTTGATGATTTTAAAGATGATGAAAATAGTGATATAATATCTGGATTTATAAAACAATATTATATAGATAAACCAGATTTACCATCAAAAATAATGATTCAAGAAGAAATAGAGGATAAAGAATTATTAGAAGAATGGCTGGGGAAAAAGGCTGGTAGAAAAGTTGAAATAAAAACACCTCAAAGAGGAGAAAAATTAAGATTTGTAGAGTTAGCTGAAAAAAATGCACAAATTACTTTAGAAAATAAATTAAAAGATAAAACAGATATATTATTAGAATTAAAAGAAAAATTAAATTTAAATAAAATGCCAAGAAAAATAGAGAGTTTTGATATATCAAACATATCAGGACAATTTATTGTTGGTGGAATGTGTGTAATGAAAGATGGAATAATTAATAAAAAACTTTCTAGAAGATTTAAAATAAAAAATGTAGTAGGACAAGATGATCCTAAATGTATGGAAGAAGTTGTTACAAGGAGAATAAAACATTCTATAGAAAGTCCAAAAGGTGGTTTTGGAGAATTACCAGATTTAATTTTAGCTGATGGTGGAATAATCCAGATAAAAGCAATAAAAAAAGCTATAGCAAAATATGATATTGATATTCCTGTATATGGAATGGTTAAAGATGATAAACATAGAACAAGAGCACTAATAAATGAAGAAAGACAAGAAATAGAAATATCAGAAAAATTAATGATGGTAATTACAAATTTTCAAGATGAAGTTCATAATGTTGCAATTGAATATCATAGAAAATTAAGAGATAAAGAAATGACTAGATCTGTTTTGGATGATATAGAAGGTATAGGAGAAAAGAGAAAACAGGAATTGTTAAAAACATTTGGTAGTATAGAGAAGATTAAGGAAGCGGATATAGAGGATATTATGAAGATAAAGGGAATTACAAGGAGTATTGCAGAAAATATAAAGGAAGCAATAAAGTGAATAGTGAAGAATGAATAATGAAAAGTGAATAATATAAATGTGCTAAATATACTAATAGAATAAAAACTATTCATCATTCACTATTAATTATTCATTGCGACTGAAAGTTGCACATTTGCTTGTTGGTCCCCACGAATTGTTACTTCATAAAAAGTACATTTGATTTATAAATTTTAATAAAAAAACAGTAGAGTGATGTAGGGCGAACAGTGTTCGCCTGATTCTTCGAAGAAATTGCTAAAAATACAAAATTTCCTAAAATATATTATAAAAAAATCGAAATGAGCAAGTATTTATGTTATAATGTAAATCGATTATTATAATAAATTTATAAATTAATGAATATAATGTATTCCCCGTGAATATATAATAATATGAAGGGGGAGTTAGAATGGAATTTGCAAAAGATAAGTATATTCAAACAAGAATAAATAGTAAAGAAAAAAGTGGTTTTATAAAATGGGCAGGTAATAATAAATTATTTTTATTTACCATTATTTTTACTATTGTATTCTCAGTTATAAATATATATTTAATTGTAAAGTTTTTTGAGATATTAGTTAATTTATAAATTAGAGAGGATGGATAATGGAAGTAATATTAGGTAAAACAGCAGGTTTTTGTTTTGGAGTAGAAAATGCAGTAAAAAATACAGAAGAGGAATTATCTAAAAATAAAAATGTATATGCTTTAGGAGAATTAACACATAATAGACAAGTTATGGACAAGCTGGAGAAAAAAGGGCTTATTGTTAAAGAAGATATTGAAGAAATACCAAATAATTCAACTGTCATATTTAGAGCTCATGGTGTACCTCCAAAAATATATGATATTGCTAAACAAAAAAATTTAAATATTGTAGATTTAACATGCAAGAGTGTTTTAAAAATACATAATGTTGTTAATGATTTGACTAGTAAAGGAAACTATATATTTATAATTGGTAAAAAAGAGCATCCTGAAATTATAGGCATATATGGTTTTGGCGGAGAGAATGCAAGTATAATTGGAAAAGAAGAAGATATAGATCAGGCTATAGTGAATTTTCAAAAAACAGGATTAAATAAAATAATAATTATTGCACAAACAACTTTTAATTCAGAGAAATTTAAAAAAATAGTTGATGATATAAAAAGTAGCATTGATAGTAAGTATGAAATAGAAGTAATAAATACAATATGTAATGCTACAGTTATAAGACAAAGAGAAACTGACGAAATATCAAAAAATGTGGATATGATGATAATAATAGGTGGAAAGAATAGCTCTAATACAGAGAAATTATATAATATAGCAAAATCAAATTGTGAAAATACAATATGGATTGAAACAAAGGATGAAATTAAAGAAATAAAAAATGTAAGTAAAGTAGGAATAATGGCAGGAGCTTCAACGCCAAAAGAAAGTATTATGGATGTTGTAAATTATATAAAGGAGAAATAATAATGAATATTGCAAATGAATGGACTGATTATGAGATTATAGATATGGCAAATGGAGAAAAATTAGAAAGATGGGGAAACTATAGGTTAATTAGACCAGATCCACAAATAATATGGAAGAATAAAACTTTTAGTAATCAATGGAAAAAATATGATGCGATATATAATAGAAGTTCAAAAGGAGGAGGGGCTTGGCGATATAACTGCAATTTACCTAATAGTTGGAAAATAAAATATAAGGATTTAGTTTTTAATATAAAATTAATGGGATTTAAACATACTGGGCTATTTCCAGAACAGGCAGTAAATTGGGAATGGTGTATGAAAAAAATTAAATCTGAAAAAAGAAATATAAAAGTTTTAAATTTATTTGCATATACTGGAGGAGCTACAGTAGCATGTCTTAAGGCTGGTGCAGAAGTTTGCCACGTAGATAGCTCAAAAGGAATGGTTTCTTGGGCAAAAGAAAATGTTATATCTTCAAAATTACAGGATAGAAAAGTTAGATACATAGTTGATGATGTTGTTAAGTTTATACAAAGAGAGATAAGAAGAGGAAATAAATATGATGCTATAATAATGGATCCACCGTCTTATGGTAGAGGTACAAAAGGGGAGATATGGAAGTTTGAAGAAAATATTGCTGATTTGATCGAATTATGTACAAATGTGTTGTCAAAAGAGCCATTATTCTTTTTGATTAACTCATATACAACAGGTATATCATCAGCGGTTCTTGGAAATTTATTGGATATGAATATAAAAGAAAAAGGTAATATAACTTATGGTGAAGTAGGTTTACCAATGAAAAATTCAAAATTAATATTGCCTTGTGGGATATATGGACGTTGGGAGAAAAAGTAATGATAGAATTGAATGTAATATATGAAGATAACCATATAATTGTAGTTGAAAAACTAGTTAATATACCATCACAACAAGATAAAACTGGTGATTTGGATATGCTAACAATAATAAAAAATTATTTAAAAAATAAATATGATAAACCAGGTAATGTATATTTAGGATTAGTACATAGATTGGATAGACCAGTTGGTGGAGTTATGGTGTTTGCTAAAACATCAAAAGCAGCTTCAAGATTAAGCGAGCAAGTTAGAAATAAAGAATTAAAAAAAGAGTATTTAGTTGTTACAGATGGAAAATGGGAGAAAGACAGTGATGTTTTAGAAGATTATCTTTGGAAGAATGAAAAAAATAATCTATCGAAAGTGGTAGATGAAAATAAGAAGAATGCTAAATATGCTAAATTAGAATATAAGGTATTAAAGTATAATAAAGATATAGATTTATCTGTATTAAAAATAAATTTATATACAGGAAGACATCATCAAATAAGAGTACAATTAGCTAGTAGAGGTCATAGTATTTATGGAGATAATAAATATGGAACAAGAGGGATAGGAAAACAAATAAATTTATGGGCATATAAAATAAAATTTAAACATCCAATCAGTAAAAAAGAAATGTCTTTTAAAGTTTTACCAAAGTTTGAAGGTAGTTGGAAGATATTAGAGGATATAAATAATATTAGACAAAAAATCTAATATTATTTTTTTTCTTTCTATGAAAATAAATAATATTTATACAAAATCAAAAATATAAATTTATATATATTTCTCAGATGATTTTATATATAAAAAATATTTATAAATAATATTTAATATAAAATAAAAACAAGTTAAGAAGAGGTAAGTAATGATTGAAAAAATTTGTTTTTATTTAACTAATAGAATAAGAAAGAAACAACCAGATATAGATGATGAAAAAGCAGAGATAATTAATTATGGTTTACAAATTGTAATAGGAGAAATACCTAAAATTTTTGTACTTATACTTATTGCATTTCTTTTAGGAGTTGGGTGTTTAACTCTTTTAGCATTTATTTTAATATTGCCATATAAAGTTTTTTCTGGAGGATTACATTTAAAATCTCATTTTGGTTGCATAGTAGGAACAACTTTATTTTATTGTGGTGATGTGATATTAAGTAAATTTGTGGTGTTTGAACCATTATATATAAAATATATTGTAGTATCACTTATATGGATTTTTGGAATAATAATGTGTAGATTGTATGCACCAGCCGATACAGAAAATGTACCTATAATTAGTAAAAAAGAAAGAATAAAAAAACAAAAGTTATCTTATGTTGCATTAACAATTAGTTTAATAGTTGCTTGTGTAATAGAAAATAGTGTTATATCAAATATAATTATTTTTGGCATGTTGTTCCAAAGCCTAATCATATCTAGATTAGCATATAAAATTACAAATAACAAATATGGTCATGAAGTTTATAATAATTAATTACCATTTTATATGATATTAAACCGGTGGATATCATATAATTTTAAATAAAAAATATTTAAGGAGGAAAAATTTATGTTAAAATTATTAGCTAAAGTAGCAGAAAAATATGCTAGAACAACAAATACAACATGTTGGATATTGGGGTTATTTCATCAACCAAAAATGCCAGCATCTTTAATAAAAAAAGATTAGTAAATATACATAAATAGCAATATATATAAGTGTTGATACAATGAGTATCAGCACTTTTCTTCTATCATGTTGTAAAAGAAAAGTATTTTATTATACTCCGCATAGGCAAATATTTACAATTCCATAAAAAGAAATATTATAGTTTTTGGATATATATTAAATAAAAAACTATATTTGATGTTCTAGTACATTAGATTTTGTTCTGAACTTTAATGATTTGTTATAACTACGTGAAAATAAACTATAAAAAATACTTGTTTTTTTTGGTAAATAATTATATAATTATTTGCATTGAATTGATAGGAGATGATGTTTTAATGCAAATAAATAGAGAAGAAATTATACATATTGCAAAACTTGCAAACTTGAGTTTAACAGATGAGGAGATAGACAAATATACAAATGATATGGAGGAAATTTTAACATTTGCAAATACAGTAAATAATGTAAATACAGATAATGTTGATGAATTAGCAAGTTTGGATGAAAATTATAATGTCTTTAGAAAAGATGAAGTAAAAGCTTTTGAAAATAGGGAAGAATTATTGAAAAATGCCCCATCTCAAGAAGACGGAATGTTTAAAATACCAAAAGTAATAAAATAATAGGAGGGGTATGTATGAATTTATATGATTTAACAGTACATGAATTAGTTGATAAATTGAAAAATAAAGAGATAACTTTAGAAGACATAAATAAAAGTTATATAGAAAGAATAAACGAAAAAGAAAACGATGTGAAGGCGTTTGTTACACGTACAGATGAAAATGCAATTGAAAAAGCAAAAAAAATTGATGAAAATATAAAAAATGGAAAAGAAGTTTCTGAATTATCAGGAATACCTATAGGAATAAAAGATAATATTTGTACAAAAAATGTAAAAACAACTTGTAGCTCAAAAATGTTAGAGAACTTTGTTTCTCCATATGATGCAACAGTTATGAATAAAATTAATGATCAAAATATGATAATGCTTGGAAAATTAAATATGGATGAATTTGCTATGGGAGCATCTACAGAATATTCATACTTTAAAAAGACTTCAAACCCATGGGATTTAAAAAGAGTTCCTGGAGGGTCAAGTGGAGGTTCAGCTGCAGCAGTTGCTGCTGGAATGGTACCTTGGGCTTTAGGTAGTGATACAGGTGGGTCTATAAGACAACCGTCAGCTTTCTGTGGAACAGTAGGATTAAAGCCAACATATGGATTAGTGTCAAGATATGGATTAGTAGCTTTTGCATCATCATTAGATCAAATAGGGCCTATTACTAAGGATGTAACAGATAGTGCGATATTATTAAATATTATTGCAGGACATGATGAAATGGATTCTACATCTGCAAACATTGAAAAAAAAGATTATACAAAAAGTCTTGTAAAAGATGTAAAAGGTTTAAAAATAGGGTTACCAAAAGAATATTTTGGAGAAGGAATAAATCCAGAAGTAAAACAGGCTGTAATGAATGCAGCTAAAGAATATGAAAAAATGGGAGCAATTGTAGAAGAATGTTCAATAAGTGTTACAGATTATGCTCTAGCAACATATTATATAATTGCTTGTGCAGAAGCAAGTTCAAATCTAGGTAGATTTGATGGTATTAGATATGGATACAGAACTAAAAACTTTACAAATTTAACAGATATTTATAAAAATTCTAGAAGTGAAGGTTTTGGAAAAGAAGTTAAAAGGAGAATTATATTAGGAACATATGTGTTAAGCTCTGGCTATTATGATGCATATTATAAAAAAGCATTAAAAGTTAGACAAGTTGTAAAAAATGAGTTTAAAAAGTTATTTGAAAAATATGATATATTATTAACTCCAACATCTCCAACTGTTGCTTTTGAGATTGGAACAAGATCTAATAATCCATTAGAAATGTATTTAGCAGATATTTGTACAGTATCTATAAATATAGGTGGAGTTCCAGCAATATCTATACCTTGTGGATTAGATAGTAGTGGAATGCCAATAGGTTGTCAATTAATCGGAAATCATTTTGAAGAAGAAAAAATATTAAGAGCAGCATTTACATATGAACAAGAGACTAAATTTAGAGATAAATATAAACCAACATTTAAAAAATAAGGAGTGAATAATATGGCAAGAGAAGATTATGAAATTGTTATGGGACTAGAAGTGCATAGTGAGCTTTCTACAAAAACAAAAATATTTTGTTCATGTCCAACAGAATTTGGAGGAGAGCCAAATACACACTGTTGTCCTATATGTATGGCAATGCCAGGAACATTACCAGTATTAAATGAAAAAGTTGTAGAATATGCTGTAAAAGCTGGACTTGCAACTAATTGCGAAATTGCAAGAACTAGTAAAAATGATAGAAAAAATTATTTTTATCCAGATTTACCAAAAGCATACCAAATATCACAATTTGATATGCCACTTTGTATAAATGGTCATATAGATATAGAAACTGAAGACGGAACAAAATCAATAAGAATAGAGAGAATACATATTGAAGAAGATGCTGGGAAATTAAATCACGATGAATACGGTAGAGGAAGTTTTGTAGATTTAAATAGAGCAGGAGTTCCACTAATTGAGATTGTTTCTAAACCAGATTTAAGATCAAAAGAGGAAGTAGAAAGTTATTTAAGAAAATTAAAATCAATATTAGAATATATAGAAGTATCTGATTGCAAGATGCAAGAGGGTTCTTTAAGAGCTGATGTAAATGTTTCTGTAAGAAAAAAAGGTAGTAAAGAATTTGGAACAAGAACAGAAATGAAAAATATGAATTCATTTAAATCTATATTAAGAGCTATAGAGTATGAATCTAATAGACAAATTGATGTTATAGAAAATGGTGGTGAAGTAGAACAAGAAAGTTTAAGATGGGATGATATTTCTGGAAAAACATTTTCTATGAGAGATAAAGAAAATGCGCAGGATTATAGATATTTTCCTGATCCAGATTTAGTTGCAATTAAAATTTCAGATGAATATATTAATAATATAAAAAATAATTTACCAGAATTACCTGATAGTAGGAAAAAGAGATATATGGAAGAGTATAAATTACCAGAATATGATTCAAGATTAATTACTGCATCAAAATATTTATCTGATTTATTAGAAAAAGCAGTTGAAGTTTGTAATAATCCAAAAACAGTTAGTAATTTTATAATGACAGATATAACAAAATTCTTAAATGAAAAAGAATTAGAACCAGAAGAAATACCTTTTACAGCAGAACAATTAGGTGAACTTGTTAAATTAATAGATAAAGGAACTATTAGTTCTAGTATAGCTAAAAAAGTTTTAGCAGAAATGTTTGAAAAACCAGAAGATCCTAATAAAATAATAGAAAAGAATGGTTGGATACAAATTTCAGATGAAGATGCTATAAAAGAAGTTGTAAAAAAAGTTCTTAGTGAAAATGAGAAATCAGTTAATGATTATAAAGCAGGAAAGGATAAAGCACTTGGATATTTAGTAGGACAAGCAATGAAAGCTACAAAGGGAAAAGCAAACCCAGGAATGTTAAATAAAATGTTTTTAGAAGAATTAAATAAGTAAAAGTGGATTTTACAATACAATAAAAAATGGATAGATTAGTATCCATTTTTTATTGTATTTATAACTATTGCACATATAATTGAACTAATAGCAATTGTTAGACTTGTTTTAAATAATATTATTCCTGATAAGTATAAATCATGTGAGATATAGTATGTATTATATATTAACATAATAATTATAGAAATTGTGCAGATAAATAAAGATACTATAAAACAATATTTTATAATTTTTAATATTTTGTCATCAAATTTTAAAATATTTTTAAATTTTTGTGTCATTATTCATATACCTCATCTTTCGTTTATATATATAAATAATAACATGATTAATATAGAAAAACAAAGGAAATATGTACCATGAAAATAAATATGATTGTTATTGAAATAAAAACTTAATAAATTAACATAAAAAAACACACCGAAAAATTAAACAATAG
>CALXBW010000033.1 GCA_944386645.1 uncultured Clostridia bacterium
GAAACAAAAATTTTTATTTCCCAACAGATTTATAATAATGCTGTAAGGCAATATAACGAAAAAATAGTTTCATTTCCTACAGCTATAGTCTCACTGTTGTATGGTTTTAATACCGTACCTTATTTTGAAATAAATTAACAAATCGAGTAGGAGAAATATCTATTAATGATATTTCTCCTACTCGGTTTTGTTTAAGCTTTCTTTTAAAATTTCTATATATTCTTCTAAACAAACATTAAGTTTCTTTATCTGTAATGCGTTTTCTTTACCTACATATCTATAATGCCAAGGTTCATAATTTACACCTGTAATATCCTTTTTATTTGTAGGATATCTCAATATAAATCCATACTTATATGAATTTTCCATTAACCATTTTTGTTCTTTAGTCTTTTCTTGATTTTCATCTAAAACTTGATTATCTATTGATACAATATCAACAGATAATCCTGTCTCATGCTCACTAGTACCTGGTATCAAAACCCAATAAGATGCTTCTTTATATGCTTCTTCATCTGAATATCCTTTATTCTTGTACTCTTTAATTTTGTCATTAAATAACTTTTTTTGTTTGCTTGTACTTCTATAACTTGAACATATTAATAAATCTAAATTTTCCTTTTTAGCATCATTTAACATATTTTTCAAATCGTTATAAATTCTCTCATCTACTTTCATATTTCCATTAATAGTTTTCAAATTTACTTCATAATTATCTGGTAAATAATTTTCTTTATTTACTAATATTAATTTCCAATCATTTAATCTTGAGTTAATATTTTCTTTTATATTATATAATGTAGCATTAGCTAATGCTATATTTTCCTCAACTTTAGTCTCTTTTATTGCAGTATCTATACTCTTGTTTTTAATATTAGTAACTATTAATGTTATTACTAGTGTAATTAATACAATTATAATTACAATAGCATAAATAAATTTAAATTTATTTCTTATTTTTATTTTCATACTACCTCTTTGCTAATTCTTAATCATCTCCATGATTTCTTTTTTTAAAGTGTCAACAATTTCCTCTTGTGCCATTTTCTTTATTATTTGCCCTTTTTTAAATAATATACCTTCTTTTTTTCCACCTGCTATACCTATATCAGCCTCTTTTGCCTCTCCTGGTCCATTTACAGGACATCCCATAACTGCAACAGTAATATCAGATTCAATATCTTGTAAAAATTCTTCAATTTCTTTTGCTATAGGTATTATATCTATTTGTGTTCTTCCACAAGTAGGACATGAAATAAGTGTTGGAGTTTTTTTGTATAAATTGCAATCTTTTAATATCTCTTTTGCAACTTTTACTTCTTTTACTGGATCATCAGAAAGTGATACCCTTAAAGTATCTCCTATTCCATTTCTTAACATATATCCTAAACCAATACTTGATTTTATTGTTCCACTAAATTCAGTTCCAGCTTCTGTAACACCTAAATGTAAAGGGCAATCAAATTCTTTGCTAGCTTTTTCATATGCTTCTATACATAAATCTAAATTAGAAGCTTTCAAAGATACTATATAATCTTTAAAATTTAGCTTTTCTAATATATCTATATGTCTTTTAGCACTTTCTACCATAGCACTAGCTGTTGGCTTACCATACTTGTCCAACAAATCTTTTTCCAAAGAACCTGCATTTACGCCTATTCTAATTGGTATATTTTTTTTACTACATGCATCAACAACTTTTTCAACTTTATCTTTACTACCAATATTTCCTGGATTTATTCTTATTTTATCTATGCCTGCATCTATTGCCTCTAATGCAATTCTATAATCAAAATGAATATCTGCTACAATAGGTATATGTATATGTTTTTTTATTCCTCTTATTGCTTTAGCATCTTCTGTATCTACACATGCAACTCGTATAATCTCACATCCTACATTCTCTAATTTTAATATTTGTTCTACAGTATTTTTTATATCTTTTGTTTTTGTATTGCACATAGATTGTATTACTACTTTATCTTGTCCTCCTATCTGAACATCTCTTACCATTACTTTTCTTGTTTCTATTCTATTCATTTTTTCATTCCTTTTTATATTTTTTATTACAGATAAATATTTTATCTATCTTATATACCATTATATTTAAACATATTTTCTATTTTTTTTCAACTTAAATGATTAACTTGATTTCCTATTATTTCTAAATATTTTATACGATATATTATAACATTACATTTTTTCAATAAAAAGTTACACTATATCTATAACTTAAATAGCAATTTTCTATTTTAAAATACTAACAACATATAAAACACATGGTTTAAACTTATCTAAAAAAGCTTATAATATTACAGTTTATTACTACACTGACTATAATACAGTAAAAAGACCAAGCATAAAGCTTAGCCTTCTTACCAATTATTTAAAATCTTCAATAGCACTCTAATTGAATGCTACAACAGTATTATATACCATATATTATGTTATGTCAACATTTTATATATTTTTCATACTCTTTCACTCTATACTCTCTTATTGGATAACTTTTCATTAATTTTGGAAAAATGAACCTATATGCAAATTCACCTTTTTCTTTTACACAAATATACTCCTCTTCATTTAATAATTTTTTTAATGTATTATGATAATCAAAATACAATACCAATACACCTCTCTTTAGTATTTTATGTATATTAGTTTTTTCTATACAGAGTAAGCTTAAATTTAAACTCTTATAAAAATTTTATAACAAATATTAATTTTATACTTTCTATTTAGTGAAATTTATGCTATACTTTTTAAGTAAACTTTATTTTTATTTTAGAAGGGAGTGTCATAATTATGACAACCAGAAGAAAACTTCATAAACATTGGTGGATTTTAGTAGTAATCGCTGCCATAGCATTATTATTTATTATCTTTGAAGTTGATGATTCAACACCATCTCAGGCTTTACAGCAATCAAAGCAAATTGCTAATGAGCAACTAGAAAAACAAAAAGAAGATATTGATAAAATGGAGGAAATAAAAGAAGAAAATAAAGAGGCTATTTCACAATCACTTAAATAAATATTATTCTTAAATAAAAATACCATATTTGAAAATTCAAATATGGTATTTTTATTTAATCTATATATTTTAAAGTCCTAATATTTGTCCATTTTTTTGGGTTTTCCTTTGTTTCTTCCACTATTTTGTCCAAATTTAAACTTGAAACCTCATCTATTAATTTTTCTACTAATTCCATAGAAAGAATTTTTAAATTTAGATTATCTTTGAAGAAAATTTTATTTCTTACTTTTTCAGGTATATTCACCTTGTATTTTTTAATAAGTCTTTTATTTAAAATATCATAATCATTATATATATCCATTGAAAAAGTATCTATATATTTATTATAAAATAAATAATCTGTTATAAGATGCAAAAAATATCCTCTATTAAAACTATTTTGTATATTATTTTCTTCTAAAAACTTTACAATATTAGCTTCTCCACTTTTTGCACCATAATGTGTTTGAGATTTATCTGTAACACTATCTGGATATATAACCCCTTCAATGAATTTATCATAATTTTCTTTTCTGTTTTTATGCTTTTTTAAATACTCCTCTGCTACTGCTAAATGTATAACATATCCTGGCATATTTAAAGCCCCTCTCAGTTTAAATATTATTTTTTATTTCATCAACAATTGCTTTACTATCAATTTTAAAATACTTCATAAGTTCAGTTGCATTACCAGATTTTCCAAATACATCTTTTATTCCCAATCTAGTTAATTTTTTTGGATATTTATCTGATAAAACATCAGAAACTGCTGTACCTAATCCACCTATTATATTATGATCTTCTACACTTATTAGTCTCTTTGTTTCTTTTGCAGATTTTACTATAATTTCTTCATCAATTGGTTTTATTGTATGAACATCTACCACTCTTATATGTATATCTTCTTTTTCTAATTCTTCTTTTGCTTTTAATGCTTCTGCAACTGTTACACCTGTTGCAAAAACTGTTGCAACATCACCATCTCCAAATTGAACAGCTTTTCCAATCTCAAATTTTTGTTTTTCATTATATATAATTGGAGTTGATAATCTAGCTAATCTTAGATAAACTGGTCCATCTATTTTAGCTATTTCCTCAACAGCCCATTTTGTTTGAACATCATCAGATGTAGAAATTACTGTCATATTTGGTAATCCTCTCATCAAATTAATATCCTCTAACATTTGATGCGTAGCACCATCTTCTCCAACAGTAATTCCTGCGTGTGTTGCACATATTTTTACATTTAATTTAGGATAACATATACTATTTCTTATTTGGTCATATGCTCTACCACATGCAAACATAGCAAAAGTACTAACATATGGTATATTTCCACATGTAGCAATTCCTGCTGCTGTTCCCATCATATCTTGTTCTGCTATTCCCATATCAAAAAATCTATCTGGAAACTTTTTTGCAAATAAGCTTGTTTTTGTTGCTCCTGATAAATCTGCATCTAATACTACAACATTTGAATTTATTCTTCCTAAACACACTAATTCTTCACCATAACTTTGTCTTGTTGCCTTTTTTTCAAATTTATTCATATACACTCTCTCCTTATAAAACTATATTATATTTTTAAGTTCATTAATAGCTCTTTTATATTCATCTTCATTAGGAGCTTTTCCATGCCATCCAGCTTGATTTTCCATATATGATACCCCTTTTCCTTTTATAGTTTTAGCTATTATAACTGTTGGTTTACCTTTTATTTTTCTTGCTTGACCTAAAGCTTCCATAATTTGTGTAATATTATGACCATCTATTTGGATTGTTTCAAACCCAAAGCTTTTAAATTTATCTACAATTGGGTATATATTCATTACGTCTTCTACTTTACCATCTATTTGTAAATTATTATTATCTACTATTACACACAAATTATCTAATTTATAATGATGTGAAGTCATTGCTGCTTCCCATATTTGACCTTCCTCTAATTCTCCATCACCTAAAATACAGTATACTCTATAATTTGATTTATTTAATTTACCAGCTAATGCCATTCCATTTGCTGCAGATAAACCTTGTCCTAAAGAACCTGTTGTCATATCTACACCTTTCACTTTATTTTTATCTGGATGTCCTTGTAAATTGCTGTCTATCTTTCTAAAAGTTTTTAATTTATCCTTTTCAAAAAATCCTCTATTAGCCAAAACAGAATACAAAGCTGGTGATGCATGTCCTTTTGATAAAACTAACCTATCCCTATTTGGCATATCTGGATTTTTTTCATCAACATTCATTTCATTAAAATATAATACTGTTAATATATCAGCAACAGATAACGCTCCACCTGGATGCCCAGATTGAGCATTGTATACTTCTTCTATTATTCCTATTCTTACTTCATTTGCAATTTTCTTTAATTCACTAATATTATTTATTTTCAATATTATCATTCTCCTTTATATCATTTTATAAAATGATATCATAAGAAAAATGAAAAAAAAAGCTTTTTTTGTCTTCTAAAATATATTTTTAATATTTAATTATTATAAATATTCTTCTCTAAATTTGCTTTGCCAAAAATCTAATGTACTTTTTATTTGTAACTCCCAGCATTGCACAGTCTGTACAATAATATTAAATAAATTAACTAAAATAGCAATAAAGTGATATATATAAATTTAGAAGTCAAAGGCATTTAGGAAGACCCCAGCTATCATTTTGACAATAAATTTATATATATCACTTTATTGCGGATTATTTTATAAATATATTCTTATATAATTACCCTATAACAGACTGTAAGCTTGCTGGTCCCCACGAATTGTTACTTCATAAAAAGTACATTAGATTTTTGGCAAGAAAATAATTACTCTGAATTTTATATATAAAACTTATTACCACTTATCTTTACTGCAAATGTTTTTATTTTAGATATCTTATAAACATATTTTGCTAATTTATTTCCCCACTCCTCATATTTTAATTCTCCAATAGGATTAACATGTGCTATAATTATTTCCTTTATATTATTATCTTTTATAATTTCTAACAAATCTAACAATGGTAAATGTGTCTTAGAATTTTTTGTATACATATAACTATCTATATTAGTAATCAACACGTCACTATCTTTTAAAAACTCCTTAATATAATTATAATTTGATTTTGATTTAACATTTTCCATATAATATGTTATATCAGTAATTGAGATAATCTTATTATTTTTCGTTACTAATTCTCTAGTATAACTTGTATCAGATAAATATGTATAATTTTGATTATTTCCAGATATTTTAAAGCCATAGCATTCAACACTATGTTGTAATGGAACAAAAGTCATTTTATATCCATCTAGTAATTCTATTTCACTATTTTCATCAATTATTATAGCTGAATGATTCACAGGAAATTTTGGTTTTAGTCCTGAATGAAAATCACTTATTACTTTCTCATCATATACTGATTTAGGAGCAATTATTTTTACCGATGCTCTTGCTCTTATCATAAAGTCCATTAAAACATTTGCATCTGCTGAGTGATCAAGATGTGTATGACTTATAAAAATATGTGTTATATTTGATAAATCAAATCCACTTTCGGTTAATCTTAAAACAAAATTAACACCTGGATCAACAGCAATTACATTATTACCTTTTTTTAATATAAATCCATTTTGCAACCAAGATAAACCATATCTAAGTTGATGATTTTTTTCACTTACTATACTTTTAGGAAAATATATATAATCTTTTTGATTTAATTTCTTTTTAGAATTTATTAATTTATTTTTATATCTTTTTCTTATATTTAATCTTCTTTTATCAAGTTCAACTAATTCTTTTTCTAATTTATCTCTCATTTTCATCCAACCTTTTTTATATCTTTACAGCATAAAATTTTATTATTCTTTATTGCATTTAATTTTATTTTACACTAATATTACTATTTCTAAAATATATTTTTAATATTTAATTCTTCTTTTTCTTTTATATGTCCAATCAAATAAATAGATTCTTGTATTTTTTGTATACTCTTATTATATTCCTCTGTTTCGATTGTTGATTTTACTGCTAACAATGCTTTTTCTATTAAATCTATTTCTTGATGATCAACTATTATAGACCATTTTTCTGAAACTTCTCTCCACTTTTGATATATATCATTTGCATTTTTATCAATTTCTTCTTTTTGCATATTTTCGTTTATATTTGTTTCCAATTTTCCTAATTTTTTTAATAATACATCTGTATTTTCACCTAGCAAATTCTGTGTATAAATTGTTCCAATTATAACAGAAATTATTATTATTGTTATTATAAATATATCTCGTATCATACATTTTTCTCCTTAGCTTGGCAAAATATTTGCCCTTTTCCATCAAATGTAACCACTAAAGCCTCTTCTGGTCTAATTTTAAATTTTTTAACTTCTCTTTCTAACCAAATCTCATCTTTTCCTATTGCCTTTAAATTCTCATGCATTATTTTCCCATCAATAACTAAATCATATGGTATACCTTCATATTCTGGCATAATATCAAAATCTGCAGGTATAGTTGTCCTTTTATCTGGCTTTTGTATTACTGTAATTTGTCCGCTAGTTTCTAAAATGGCATATTCAACATCTCCAATATTAAACACATTATTTCCTCTTAATCTTTCTTGTAATTCATTTATTGTAAATTTTTCTTTTTTTAAAGCTTTTTCATCTATTTTTCCCCTATATATTAATATTGTAGGCTTTCCGCAAATAATTTTTCTCATATTTATGCTTTTTAAATTAATATTAGAAATTATAAGATGCATCATTAGTAATGCAAGAATCGGTATAATTCCGCTAAAAATAGGTATTCCTATATTTGCCATTGGAATTGAAGCTAAATCTGCAATCATTATAGCAATTGCAAGTTCAAATGGCTGCAATTGCCCTATTTCTCTTTTCCCCATCATTCTCATAATTACTAAAACTAATATGTATAAAATTACAGTTCTTATAAATGTTGTTAACATTTTTCCTCCAATATTTTTTGAATTTTTTACAAGTATATTTTTTGCAAATTTTCTTAAACTATACTTGTAAAATTATTTTTAATTTTGAATATTTAAATTTTTTGTGTTCATAATTTAATCAATAAAAATGGTTTTACCTACTTAGGATCAGTTTTTTAACCTTATATTTATTAATATTTCTTAAGTAGTAACTCTTAAATAAAGGAGGTTAATATAATGGAAAATAATCAGGCTAACACTGGTAGTTCTATGGGTACTGTTGGTCAAATGCTAAGTAGATTTGTTGCAGCAGCCATTATTTTAGCTATTACTGCCTTTTTTACTCCTGGTTTTACTATAAGTAATTTCTGGGCATTAGCTTTAGCCGCTGTTGTTCTTACTGTAATGGATTATTTAATAGTTAAATTTACTGGTTTACATGCAAGCCCTTTTGGTAAAGGATTTGTTGGTTTTATACTCGCTGCAATCGTTCTTTATGTTACACAATACTTCGTAGCTGGATATTCTATTTCTTGGATTGCCGCTATTATAGGTGCAGTTATTTATGGCGTAGTTGATTATATAATACCTGGTAATCAAAATATGTAATGGTAGTATTTAAGTTTTAAATATATAGTGACTTTTAATTTTATACTTACTATATTTATGGCTTTTATACTAAAACAAGGGTGTCTTTTTTTAGACATCCTTGTTTTAATATTAATATGTTAATCTTTTCTATTCCAATCTTCTTTATTTGTTTGTCTTTGTCTTGCTATAGCAAGTGCATATTCTGGTACATCATCAGTAATAGTAGAACCAGCAGCTATAAAAGCATTGTCTCCTACTGTAACTGGAGCAATTAAATTCGTGTTTGATCCTATAAAGCAATTATTTCCAATAATAGTTTTGCTCTTATTAAATCCATCATAATTACAAGTTATTGTACCACAACCTATATTAGTTTTTTCTCCTATTTCACAATCTCCCATATAAGACAAATGTGGTATTTTTGTTCCCTCTCCTACAATTGTTTTCTTTATTTCAACAAAGCTACCAATTTTTACTTTATTAGCTAATCTACATCCTTCTCTTATATATGAATTTGGTCCAATCTCACAATTTTCACCTATTTCTACATCTGATTTTATTGTAGTATTAGGATGTATTACTGTATCTTTTCCAATTTTTACATCATCATATATATATGTGGTACTTGAATCTTCTATCGTAACACCATTTCTCATATGTTCTGCATTTATTCTCATTCTTAAAATTTTTGTTAATATTTCTAATTGTACTCTATCATTTACACCTAATATCTCTGTATTATCTTCAACTATAACAGCACCTGTTTTTAATCCATTATCATTCATTATTTTAATTACATCTGTTATATAATACTCTCCACTTGCATTATCATTATTTATAGAATCTAAAGCTTTTAATAATTCTTCTATATCAAAACAATATATACCTGCATTTATTTCTTTTATCTTTCTTTGCATTTCTGTAGCGTCTTTTTCCTCAACTATTCCTTCTACATTTCCACCTTCATCTCTTATGATTCTTCCATATCCATATGGATTATCATATATTGCTGTAAGAAGTGTTGCATATTCTTTATTTGTAATACTTTTTTCAACCAAATTTCTTATTGTTTCAGGTCTTAGTATTGGAACATCTCCGTTTAAAACAACAACTTTTCCTTTTTTCCCTTGTAAAAATTCTTTTGCTTGCATAACAGCATGACCTGTTCCCAACATTTCTTCTTGATATACATATTTTACTCTATCTTTTAATACATCTTTTACTTGTTCTTTTAAATGTCCTACTACTGCTATAATATTATCTATTCCTGCTTTTTTTGTATTCTCATATGAACGTAACACTATTTCTTTTCCATATATTTTATGTACTAATTTTGACTTATCAGACTTCATTCTAGTCCCTTTTCCAGCAGCTAAAATTATTGCTATTACTTCTTCTTGTTCTTGCATTTTTATCACCTTTCCTTAGTTTATTATATTCTTAAAAAATTTTTTTGTTTATTTAAAATTCATTTTTTATATCTCTTGAAAATAATACCTTAAGTTCATCTTTTGCATCTTTATGATTGTATAATATATTATAAACAGCATTACTTATAGGCATTTCTACATTATATTTATCTTCTAATTTTTTTATTGCTTTTACTGTATAATATCCTTCAGCAAGTTTTTGATATTCTTCTCCTTTTACAAATGATTCACCAAATTTTCTATTATTGCTATACTCAGAAAAAACTGTTGCACCATAATCTCCTAAATGGCATAAACCATATGCAGATAATTCATTTCCTCCCATAGCTTTTATTAATCTTGCAACTTCTCTTGTGCCTCTTGATGTTAATGCCCCTTTTAAAGATGACATTTTTAATCCATCTAACATTCCTGCTGCTATTCCTATAACATTTTTAGCTGCTCCGCCAATTTCATTTCCAATTAAATCAGTTCCATAATAAAATCTTATTAAATCACTTGAAAATTCTTGTACAAGTTCTTTTTTAGTTTCTTCACTCTCACTATCAATTACCATACAATTTGATATACCACTACAAAATTCTTGTACATGTCCAGGACCTAACCATACAGCAATTTTCTCATTATCTTTTATGTATTCTTTAACTATTTGTGTTAATCTTTCTCCTGTTTCTATTTCTATTCCCTTCATACATAGAACTATATATTTATCTTTTAAATCATATTCTTTAAGTTCTTCCATTAATCCTCTTAAAGCTTGTGAATTTATAGAAATAACTATTATATCTGATTTAACAGCTTCACTTAAATCTGTACATAATTTTATTTTATCATCTAATGTAAGAAGACCATTACTTCTTGTTTCCATTAATTTTTTCATTCTCTCAGAACTTTTTCTTCCATATAATGTTACATTATGGTTTATCTTATTTAAATACCATGCTATAAAACTTCCCCATCTTCCACAACCCATTACTGTTATATTCATAAAAACCTCCATTTGAGCTAATTTAACTCTAATAAATTTATTACATACTATAAATGGTGTAAACAAATTATAATATTTTGTTTACACCACTTATTTAAGTATGTTAAATTGGCTCCTCAAACTGGGCTCGAACCAGTGACCCTTCGGTTAACAGCCGAATGCTCTACCAACTGAGCTATTGAGGAATATTAGCTACAAGAAGTATTATATATTATATTATATACAATTTCAATACTTTTATTATATTTTTTTTAGTTCTTTAATTAAGGGTTAATATTCAAACTAATCATACTTTAATAAGGAAAACAAATGTACTTTTTTTATTTTTTGAACTATTAATTTTAACTCTGAACAGTAAGAATTAATGGATTATATTAATTTTTTAAATATACTTGCATTTTTTTACAAATTATTATATAATATTTCCAGTTTTATGTTAAGTTGTTTTCTTTTTTATAATTTTAAGGAGGAATTACCATGAAAACGATGAAACGGATCAAAATAATCGCTACTTTGGTAACTTTTGTTTTCACTTTTGTTTTACTGGTACCAACCTATACAGCTGCTGCACGAGGTTGGTGGAGACCACCACCTCCTCCAAGATATCATCATCACCACGGTTGGAGTAAATCTGACACAGCTGCTTTAGTAATTCTCGGCTTAGGCTTGTGGGCTTTATCAAATAATAGTAAATCTGATAAGCCTTACTATGAGAAACGGCAAGATGCCATTAATGATTTCAATGATGATGAACTTGCAGTTTTGCGGTTAATTGAAAGGACTCCAACAGATGGTAATTTATATTATCTTTCGTATTCAACCAATAAAGAAAAAAATACAATTAAAAACGTACTTGAAGAACTCTACGGTGAATATGAGTATCGTGGAGTAACTACTTACAGAGGTAGATCTGTAGTTGTCTTTAGACATTTTTCAAATGTCTATGGAGACAATCAATATATTCAAAATGCTAATATGAGCAATTATGAAGTAACGATTTACAATCATATTGCTTCATTAAGTCCTGGAGAATATACATTGTCAGACCATAATTTTGATGCGTATTATCGAAATGTTTTGGTTAAATTTCCATCATTAGGTTCGTTTTATACTAACGAATATGGTAACTTAGTGATTGTAAAAACATGAAAAAATTAAGAGATTATTTAACTTATTTGTTAGATAATCTCTTTGCTTTTTCCAATGTAAGGTTGATTTTATAGTATACATAATGTTATAATATAAGTAGGTGTTTGATTAATTTCACAAAGGAGTGTTTGATAATGAAACGATTTTTTATTTTTTCTATTTTTGTTACTTTAGTTTTCATGTTTTCTCCTTCTTTTTCTGAAGCAGCAAATGTAATAAGAGGTCCTTACTATATGGAAGGTCATGCACCAAATCCTACTGTAGAATACCTAGATCGTCAACGTACTTTCAGAAATAACTACAAACAATGGATTGAAGATTATTATGAAAATACAGAAGATTATCAGGAAATAGAAGCTGTTCAAACAACTCAATATATATATTCTTATGAATATATATATGAAACAGGCTTATACAAAATATTTGTAAAGTCTGAAAATCCAGATGGTACAATCTATATTTCTTCAGATTTTCTAAATCAGCAAGAATTTGAAGCTTTTATTGATTTAGTAAATCTTGAGCGAAACAATTTTTATCGTATTTATAATCTATCACCAGAAAAAATAAATAATTATAAAAACGTTATTTATTTACTACTATCTGATAATTTTAGAATTATAAATTATGATAATTATTCTATATTAATATATATAGGATAAAAAATATATAAGATGATTAATACATTTTAATCATCTTATATATTTTTTTTACAAATTTCTATTTTTTATTTTACTTTTCTACTAATTATGATAGAATATGAGCATAAAAGTATAAACTGGAGGTAAAATAAAATGGAATTTAAAAAATGTAGTCGTTGTGGAAGTTTCTTTGTATCTGATGGAAATATATGTTCAAAATGTAGTATTAAAGATGAGCAAGATATAAAAAAATTAAAAAATTATATAGAAGAAAATGAAAATTTAGGTTCTTTAGAAGAATTATCAAATAATACTGGAATTACTGTAAGAAATTTATCTAGATATATTAATAATAATGAAGAAATAAAAAATATTTCTAGTAATTTTAAGTTAAATAATAGTGAAGGATTTAATAATATAAGTGTTAATTTATAATTTGGAGGTAATTTATGTCTAATGTATTTGATGTACTTGAAGAAAGAGGTTTTATAGAACAAATTACACATGAAAAAGAAGTAAAAGATTTATTTTCAAAAGAAAGCGTACCTTTTTATATTGGCTTTGATCCAACAGCTGATAGTTTACATGTTGGTCATTTTATATCTCTTATGGTTGCTTCATATATGCAAAAATATGGTCACAAACCTATAATTTTAATTGGTGGTGGAACTGCTGTAATAGGTGATCCTTCTGGTAAAACTGATATGAGAAAAATGCTTTCTAAAGAAGAAATAAATCATAATGTTGAAAATTTCAAAAAACAGATATCTAAATTTTTAAGTTTTGAAGGTGAAAATGCAGCTATTATAGTAAATAATGCAGATTGGCTTTTAGATTTAAATTATATTGAATTTATGAGAAATATAGGTGTTCATTTTTCTATTAATAAGATGCTTGCAGCTGAATGTTATAAACAAAGATTAGAAAAAGGTTTAACATTTTTCGAACTTGGATATATGCTTATGCAATCTTATGATTTCTTGTATTTATATGAACATTATGGTTGTAAATTGCAATTAGGCGGAAATGATCAATGGTCAAATATTATTGGTGGAGTTGAACTTATTAGAAAAATTGGAAAAGATGATTCTTTTGGTTTAACTTTTAAACTTCTAACTACTAAAGAAGGGAAGAAAATGGGTAAAACTGAAAAAGGTGCATTATGGCTTGATGCTTCAAAAACATCTCCTTATGAATTTTATCAATATTGGAGAAATATTGATGATGCAGATGTTAAAAAAGTTTTATCTTTATTAACATTTCTACCTATGGATGAAGTTAATAGATTATCTTCTTTAGAAGGTTCTGAAATAAATGAAGCTAAAAAAGTAGCAGCATATGAAATCACAAAAATCATACATGGAAAAGAAGAAGCTAAAAAAGCTTGTGAGGCTGCAAATAATTTATTTAATGGTTCTGGCGTATCAGATAATATGCCTACAACTAAAATAGATTCCAATGATATATCTTTATTAGATGTTTTAGTAAAAATTAATTTTGCTCCATCTAAATCACAAGCAAAAATACTTATCTCTCAAGGTGGAATATCTATCAATGATGAAAAAATTGATGATATAAACTATGTGTTGTCTGAAAAAGACTTTAAAGATGGATTTTTAATTATTAGAAAAGGTAAAAAGAATTATCATAAAATAGAAATGGTAGAAAATTAATCTACCATTTCTATTTTATGATATAGGGAACAAGGTTAAGTTCCTTTATTCGTGCAAAAATTGCGGAGCAATTTTGCACGAATGTGGATATAGAAATCTTTGATTTGGTTATATCCACTTTTCTTAT